>SVRM01000051.1 GCA_015064785.1 Oscillospiraceae bacterium | reverse complement strand
CAGTCCGGAAGTTCTCCCTTGCCCCTCATCCGAGGGGCATTTTCATGCGATTTTCGCATGAAAACCGGGAAATTCGGGTCACTTCGTGACCCCGGGTTGCCGCAAGTTTTCAACTTGCAACAACCCCTTTTCCGTTTTAAGCGATATTCGCAAAAAATGCCGCTCGGATGAGCGGCAAGGAAAACTTATGCGGGCTGCTGCACAACAGCCAATGATGCTTATTTCAATCTTCTCTCTCAAGCGGAAGACCGCGGTACTGCGGATGCAGTTGGATTTCCCCGTTCAGCATCCATCCCACACAGCGCCGATCTTCTGTCAGTATCACTTTGGCACGCCCCCGTTCCTTCATCAGAATCGGCCAGAGATCCGTTGCTTCGCCGATGCCGAAGGACAGTCCGCGATCCCAAAGGGCGAATCGAAGAAGACAGTCAATTTCATTGCGCATACCGAAATCGGCATCCCGTACAAGCAAGCTTCGCGCCGGGGTATAATAAGCCTCACAGAAGGAAGCAAAGTCCGCAGGACTCTTGCCCATCGGACGGTACAGCGGTCCTCTGTCCCTGCCGGCAAGCGCGGGAACAAAGCCGTATCTGCGGTACAGATTCGTCAGTTCAAGTGTTCCCGCCGTGCAGAACAGAGCCGATGGCGGCTGTTCCATACGGTCAAGCTCAGCAAAGCAATACTCCAGAAGCGTTCTGCAATAGCCATGACCGCGATGCTCCTCGGGCGTGTAAACCGCACCCCAATTAGCGGCTGCATTTGTATGCAGACCATGACACATCCAGATCCGCGACAACCCCACACCGTTTTCATGTGCGAGAAAATAATAATCGCGGCACTGTTCGGAAAGCGCACCGGACAGGCGCATCCGCATATAATGATCCTCCGGCAGAATGATATCCTCAATCATACGCCGAAGCGGATGTGATTTTCCGTCCGGGATATAGGTATTACAATCAATCATATCCAATCCTCCTTCGTGTCCGTGTCACGCACGGATCGATCATATGAACGGCTGCACATCTGGCGCAGCCCGCAGTTCATTGTATTTACCAATTCAGTTTGAAATATTTATCTGTAACATATGGCGCATGTGGAAAGCCGAGTGTTTTTCTGTCATCCTGCGGTACAATGCCGGCAAGCCAGCCTGCATTCATGCCCTCGATGAAAACCGCGCCATCGTTTGTGATGGTAACAATGGCCGAAAGCGGCTCTGCACAGTAGTAAATATGGTCGTTTTTCAGCGAATTCACGCGCCGCTGATATCTGTCCGTCTCCATGCCCGCATCGTCAAAATCAATGTATTCGTAGGTGACATCGTCGGGGTAAACCCGTGTGGGGCGGCCGGCTTCATCCAGACCGAAGTTGAAGAAAGTCGCAGAGGTCATGCAGTAATAGATTATATCCTGGATGCCTGCGTAGAATTCCGCGTGGAGGTCGCCGTTTATGCACATGACGGCGGTTTTGTTGTATTTTGCAAGCAGATTTTGCATTTCGCCGCTGTTTGTGCATTTGAAGATAAAGCAGCCGCTGAACGGATGGTGGGAGAAGATCACGGCCTTTTGCCCCTTCGCCTGTGCATCTGAGAGCACGCCGTCGAGCCACTCCATCTGCTCCGGCGGCGCGAATGCGAGGTTGATATTGTTCAGATTGCAACAAGCTGTGCCGGGCTTTGCGTGCTCCCATTCGAGCGTATCGGGATTCTGCGAATAGTTGGTGTCGAGACCGATCAGACGGAGGTTTTTCACGTCTGCATACCAATATGTCGCCTCCGGATAGGGTTTTTCGAGCGGCCGGTTGGACTGGAGATCTGCGAGCAGCTCGGTGGTATTGCTGTCGGCGATCTCCAGATCGTGATTGCCCACGACACCGTAAACAGGGAGCCCGTATTTGTTGTCAAGGAATGCGCGGAAAAGCTCCGGGGAATGGGCTGCGTCGATGCAGAAGTCGCCGCACTGCATGACGAAATCCACGCCTGCATCGGCACCGCGCCGCAGGATTTTTTCAAGATCGTCCACTGTACGGATATAGTGGTTCTTGCCGTAATGGAAGTCGGAAAACAAGAGAAATTTTGTCATATCGGTTCTCCTTGTTGTTTCTTTTGGGATATCCGTTTACAGTATAACCGATGGAAACGAAAAAGTCAAGGAAAGAAATACGACAGTTTTCGGCGGAAATTTTCCGCGTGGTTTGTTTTTTTCCTGCGTTTTTCGGAATCATATCACAACATTCCATATTCAACGGTACTGTGACATCCGATGGAACCCTTGTTTTAAGATCTTAATATGCTTCGGTGAGGGCATTATGATACACCAACACTGACCGTGGTGAATGGCTTCATCGATCATTTGCTTGTGATAAAGAATGATTATATCAAAAAACTGACCGCGGAAGTATTTGTGGATCAAGAGTCAAGAAGGCATTATGAACACAAAATCGTGTTTATTGAGAAAAATAAGTCGCTGATGCAGCAACGGATGATCTGTGCATTATCAATCTGATAAAGATTATTTTATAACTGCTCTTTGACAACCTCATATTCCCCGACAGACAACGGGCGCTTGGGTATCTGCCTCTGCGTCAAGACTTGCAATATCTATTACAGTGAGCGATTCAACATACAGATACCGGAGGAACTGCGATTTACAGCAGTCTATGCAGGTGGTATGATATTGATAGAGCTTTTTAATTTATGATTGGAACAGGTTGATGAATTGGGTATATCATATCAACGACCAGAACCCCACACGAATTTCATCATGCGGGGTTCTGGTTAGATGTGGTTAGAATAAAATGATGTATAAGAAATAATTACTTCTTCTTGGAGAGAACAACGCCTGCGGCAGCTGCCATAACAGCGGCTGCGGCAACGATACCAGCATCTGCGGTTACGGGCGTTTCAGCGGGAGTCTCGGTATCAGCAGGAACTTCTGCTTCCGGAGCATCCGGGACGACAGTCGGCTGACCGTTGATGGAAGTGATGGTGTAAACAAAGTTATCGGTTGCAGTTGCGTCAACCTGAGAACCGGAAACGACGAGATATGCAGTACCGTCGGGAGAAATATCAGTCAGGTCGAAATCACCGCCGCAGATAACGTCGTTGACAACGAGCTGATAGGTGTTGTCGGAGGATTCGAGAATTTCGACAACCAGCGTTTCACCCTGTGCGAGGGAGAATGCTTCGTCATCGGTGGTAGCGATCAGCGAGAAGCTGTCGGGACCGAATGCCTGGAACTGATTTGCAGCGAAGCGGATGAGGTTGACAATACCGGGGTTGTCGGAGAAGTTGTCACCTGCAAAGAACAGCTCGGGCTTTGCGAGGAAGTCGACAGAGAACCAGCAGTCCTGGTTGCCTTCCGGGAACTTGTCGAGCGTGATTTCAACACGTGCGCCGTCCAGTTCGATCGGAACGAGGTATGCAGCACCGCCCCAGTTTTCACCGGTCTGGTAGTAACCGCCATGGGAAACCTGAATACCTGCATCAGTTTCGGTGATGGTAACAGGGTATTCGCCGTCTTCGGTACCGTTGGAAACGAAGCCGGGGCCTGCTGCCCAGTTTTCAGAGCCAGCTGCAAGTGCAGGGATGGCTGTCATTGCAGTCAGCATGAGTGCTGTTGCTGCGGAGAAAAGAACCTTTTTCATAAGAAGTTCTCCTTTCATTATTTTGGTATATTTCAATGCATGTGCATTTACTTACTGTTCTTCGATCAGGTTTTCAACAACCTCTTCAAACTGCTTTTCCATGCTCTTGGCATTCTTTTCATAGGTGGAAATCCAAGATTTGTCATTGTTGATGAGGCACGAACGGAACATCGAATAGGTCTTGCCGCCGATGCTGTCGTTGAAGATTCTGCCGATATCAAAAACATTGGAACCGCGGATGATGTCATACATATCCGATGCATTGTCATCGCTTGCATACTTGACCTTGAGTGCAACCTCAAACAGCGCCAGGGAGACAGTGCGGTAGGATTCGGATGCCAGACACTCCAGAATTGCCGCAGACATGGCAGCATCTCTTGCGTCAACCGGAATACCGTACAGCGTATAACCGAACGAGGATACGGTATAATAGTCTTCCTGTGCCGTGTCATACTTGGGAAGCGGCAGAATGCCGTACTCGACTGTGGCGTCGCGCAGAGACTGCGATGCAAACCCGAGGTCATTGGTGATAAACAGCGCTCTGCTTTCCAAAAACTGATCCCGTACGATATTGTGGCTGTCATTGGTAAAGAACATATCGTTCTTCGCATAGAAGCAATCCAACAGACGGCTGAGCAGCTCCTGCGTTTTCTCGCCGCCGAAATCCTCGGACAGTACAGGAAGACCGTCGGCATCGAGTGTCGTTGTGCGCAGACCGCTTGAGAAGAAATACGCATCCGATCTGACACCCTGGACAGTGGAGCCAAACTGATCCTCGGGGGACTTCATTCCGTCACCGTTGAGGTCGACATACATGCCTTCTGTCAGCTCGATGTATTTGTCCAATGTCCATTCGCCGCTGCGTACAAGCTCATACAGTGATTCCACTTCAATGTCATAGTTCTGTGCCATGGTCTTATTGAAATAGATCGCGTACAGCATATAGATCATGTTGGTGGAGATATCACCGGAGCAGAAATACAGCTTGCCGCCGCAGGTCGCTTCCTTGATCAGGGAATCCGGCCACCACGGCTTATCAAAATCGATATGCTCCTGCTCTGTCAGGTCGATGAGCAGACGGTTGTTTGCAAGCGTTGCACCGCACATGGAGTAACCGGCAACGATGTCATTGGAACCGTCACCTGCCATGGCACTCTGTGAAACAGTCTTGACCCAGGCGGCACGGTCATCGTATGTACCGGGTACCAGTGTATAGGTCAGCTTCAGATTCAGACGTTCCTCGACGGTGCGGTTGCGTGCGAAAATTGCATCATTGACGATGTCACCGTCTTCCTCTTCGACGAAAAATTCAATGTTGGAAGAGCCTTCCCAGCCCAAAATGTGGGTCGTGATTCCATCGTAGTCAAGATCTTCGGGCAGATTGTCGGGCTCGTAATAGGGACCCTCATCAACGGATTCTGTAACCGCGTCTGTTGCTGCGGTATCAGGGGTTTGTGTTTCGTTGGGCTGCTTTTCTGTATCGCTGCAGGACAGCAGGGATGCAGAAAACAATAATGCTGCCAGTACACCGGCAGACACACGTGATTTCAGTTTTGTCATCTTTTTCTCCGATTTATTAATACATTAATTAAATATAACAGTATAATTATACAATAATTCGCGGTCTTTTGTCAAGTGCATCCTTGTGATTTCTCGGACATGTACAAAAACGAGCCCTCCCACCCGAAAATTGTGCAAAATCAGCACAATCGGGAGAGGGACGCATATAGCAATGCATCCGTCTTTTGAAAAGTAAAAGGAATTCTCTGTGAATCTGTTATAAGGTAAAAAATGATTCTGAATTTCAAACAGGGGCGTTGTTTTTTGACCAACGGTTACGGATTTTCTGATTGACTTGTTTTATATTTTATGCTATAATGCTTTTGTCTTATCATAAATCATTTTTTCAGCGAGGTGTGCAATGGAAGTAACGGTTTATCGCTCTGATGCAACTGATAAAAAACTGTGTCGATCTGAACAGTATACGATGCAATACGTTGACACGGATGTCAACGAGTTCTATGGTCATCCCGGAGATATAGAAGCCAACATTATAAATATTCACGATGATATTGAATATCAGACGGTATTGGGGATCGGCGGGGCATTCAGTGATTCTGCGGCAAATGCATGGAAAAACATGCCCGAGAACATGCAGAACAGACTGATTGAAGCATATTTTGACCGCGAACATGGCATTGGATATAATTTCGGCAGACTTTCTATCGCAAGCTGTGATTTTTCAACAGAGGACTATACTTACGTCGATGATGGAGATGAAACCCTTGACAGCTTTGATATCTCACACGATAAAAAAGCGGTATTTCCTATGGTTAAGGCTGCGAGGAAGTATACCGATCTTGTCCTTCTTGCATCCCCATGGTCGCCCCCTGCCTATATGAAAACCAATGACACACGTGAATATGGCGGACACCTGAAAAAGGAGTATTATCCCCTTTGGGCAAACTATTTTGCAAAGTATATTGCCGCTTGTCAGGCGGAGGGTATTGATATCTGGGGTGTGACGGTACAGAATGAGCCGCGTCACACGCAGATGTGGGAGTCATGTCTTTACTCGGTGGAAGAGGAAATTGCGTTTTTGGGGTATCTGGGAAAGGCACTCTCCGAAACCAAAGTGAAGATCCTGTGCTATGATCATTGCAGAGAACGGGTTTACGAGAGAGCAAAGAGAATTTTCGAGAGTGAAAACGGTAAATACTGCGACGGTATCGCGCATCATTGGTATTCAGGAGATCATTTTGGCGAGTTAAAAGCATTTTATGAAAGATATCCCGGGAACTATAATATTGCCAGCGAGGGGTGCTGCGCGATTACAGGAGAAGGTATCCGGCAGGAAAAGGATCTTGAATTCGCGGAACGCTATGCACACGATATACTCGGATGCTTCAGAAACGGCTTGAGCGCATATTGCGATTGGAATCTGACGCTTGATGAAAAAAACGGGCCGTATCATAACCGCACCGGAAGAGGATGTTCTGCGGAAGCTCCGGTATATTGCAGCAAACAGACGGGTGAGCTCATTTTCAGAAGCGCATATTATTATATTGGTCAAATATCAAAATTTGTAAAACGCGGTGCCAAAGTGATCAATTCGAGTTCGTATACCGAGAGCCTCGATTATTGTGCGTTCAAAAATCCCGATGGAGAAGTCGTTCTGACTGTCCTGAATCGCAGGGACAATCCATTCAATTTGATTGTTCGTTTGGACGGTCATATTTACAAAACGGATATTCCGGCTCATTCCATTGCGACTTTTATTATAAATAAACAGCCGTATTCTTAAATGCTAAGAACCTTTTTATGATTCGGAGAGATAGTCGCTTTCTTCCTGCTGACCGCGGAATCCGGACTGGCGCAGGACTTCGTAAACACCGATGGCGGCGGAGTTGGAAAGATTGAGGCTGCGCAGGCTTTCGCGCATCGGAATACGCACACAGCGATCCAGATTCTCGCGTAGAAAATCCTCGGGAAGACCGCGGGTCTCTTTGCCGAAAAAGAGGAATACGGGCGTTTCATAGACAACATCCGTATAGCATCGAGGCGCTTTCGTGGAGAAGCAGTAGAAATTGCATCCGGGGTTTCTGTGAAAGAAATCTTCCAGATTTTCGTAATAAGTAATATCGAGCTGATGCCAGTAGTCAAGTCCCGCACGTTTGAGCTTTCGATCGTCGATTGTAAAACCCATTGGCTTGATGATGTGCAGAGCGGCACCGGTAGCAGCACAGGTACGCGCGATATTGCCGGTATTCTGCGGGATTTCCGGCTCATGCAGAACAATGTTGATTTCTTTCATAGAATGTCCTTTCGACAGCACACTATACTATATCAGATTTTTCACATTGTGGTCAAGTGATTCGAGAATGGCAACGTAATTGTTTTTCAGTCTGATATCCATGTGCTATATAAATTAATTATACCATATATTCATGATTTTGGCAACTGCATTGTGAAAAGACTTATAGACCAATACCATCGGTACAAAGATGTAACAATAAATGTCAAAATATAACCACAGCATGAGGCCTTAACTTCATGCTGTGGTTTATAAACGGAAAACGCAAGATTATTGATTAAAAGAACTTACACGATATCTGTTATAACAACTCTATACAAAGCATCGCCGCAAACGATGATGCAATACCGATAGCGCATCGAACATTGATATGTTCTCCAAAGCATACTGCCGACATCAGCATAGACAGAATGAGAGCGGAACCCTGCATGAGAGGATACAGCTGTGCAGAGGACAGATAACCTGCGGCAGCAGTGGAACAGAAAGAATGCAAAAACAGGCAGGCAGACATCAGTGTAACAAACAGTGCAAGACGACGCATATCGTTCTGTGCAAGTTTCTGTGTACTGTTTTCCTTTGGAAACAGGAAGAACAAGATCAGCAGAACGGCGGAAGCAAAAACGTAAGTATAGAAATTAAACACAGAAACATCGGTATTGCTGACATGGCGGAGCCATTTCTGTGAAAATTGTGTAATACCGTTGGATGCACCGCACAGAATGAGAAGCAGAAGCTGTTTTATGCGCAGACGAGAACCCTCCCGGTGCAGGGAACGGTTGTAGGTACACATCATATAAGCCGCAAATACCAGAAGCACAAGACCAACGAGATGTGCGGTACGGAGAGACTCGTCAAACAGCAGGGTACAAAGGAGTACGGGAATCATGATGCCGAGCGTGACAAATACATCGACCATCATATAGGCACCCCAGCGCACACAGCCGATCCATGTGACAACAAACAGCGCCGTAGAAATACCGGATACCGCCGCAATCAGATAGATAATCGGTTCTGCGATCAGATTCTGCACAGAGCCAGATGCCCAGACGAACAGAAAACCGATCGGGATGCAGAGCAGCATACGTACCGCGTTGAAGAGCAGCGTCGGACGCATACCGGTGATAATGCCGCTGGTTTTTTTACCGCACCAGCCTTTGGTCAGTCCTGCCGCAAGAGCCGCGGCAACGTAAAGATATCCAAGCATAATTTGTTTTCCTTTTCACAGATGTCATACAATTTCGGGAAGGCAGATTTCACTGAGTGCATGACCGGTTCTTTTTTTGAAAATTCTGCGCAGATAAGATGCATCGCAGAATCCGACCTGTTCAGCAGTTTTTGTAACTGTCATGCCGCAGGAGAGCAGGAATTTTGCTTCCGTAAAGCGCAGATGATCGCGGTATTCCAGCGGTGTCATGCCGGTATACTCCAGAAAACGTCGACGAAAATAACTTTCCGACATATGACATACAGCGGCATACACTGAGACCGGTAGATTTTTTTTGTAATGCTTTTGCAGATAAGAAATGGCTGGTGAAAGCTGAACGCCCTCTGCTGAGCGAGCATCCAAAGACATCAACAGATTGTCAAGAATCTGCAATAACAATGTACATTGGTGCAGTCTTGACCGATGCATTTCCGATGTATGTTCCATATCTGAAAACAGTGACTGATAGAGGGAAGCATCATTTTCTACCGTATAGACATCATGCTGAAGGGATATCGGTGTTCCGTTGTGGCTGTGCATATTGAAGCATATGCCAATGCCCGATGTCGGACGACGTGTTTCCGTTCTGTATTTTGTACCCTCCGGAATGAAAATGAGTGTTCCGGGACGCAGAATTTTTTCGTGCCCATTGATCTGATACGTGCGCGAACCATCAATGATATAATGCAAAAGATTGTCCTGTCGTCCGTGATCCGAATAATCATGTGCGGCTCCCCGAGCCCATGATTCGCGCTTGACGAATATTCCGGAAACCGCAAATTCAAGCTCTGTCAGACTGATTGGATCGATCATCGTTTTATCCTCACTTTGGGATTGTATTGATACTGTAATCATTATAAACGGTCGAAATTATAATGTCAAGCATATTTTTTATAAACGGTTAAAAAAATCGAATTGTCCCCTATAGATGCACGAATTTTACCTTGCACAATGTGTACAATATGGTATAATTAGATTCAGAAGCCATAAAACAGATTGGATATATAAAGGAAAGCGAAAAGCGCCGGCGGTTCACAATCCCGCAGCTGCCTTTCGCGGAAAGGCAGCTGATACATATGAAACAAACCGATTGGAAAATCATCTATACGAAATTTGAGGGCATTACCAAAACTGCTGTAACGTTTCTGTCAAAGGAAGTCGGGAGATTCCTGATTCGTGAACCTGACGTTTACCGTATCTATGTGCTCCCCTGTGAGAAAGAGGGATGTGTGGTATCCCAAAACGCCGTGATCGTCGGCTGTTACAACGAAAGCACGCTGATACAGCAGCTCGTTTCGCCAGACGAGTTGCCCTCTGACGGCTTCCTTGTCAAGGTCATCGAAAATCCAGAAGACAAGGACGGACGATTTGTGATTCTGACATCTCATACGGAGCAGGAGCTGTTCTATGCTGCGGTCAGCTTCATTGATGATTATTTTCCGAAGTACGCAAAGCATCACGGCTCTAACCGTATGCCCGATCTGATTTTTGATGCGCCGCTGACAATTTGCAGTTATACCGAGATCCCCGATCATAAAACGCGCAGTGTTTTTACATGGGGACACTCGATCAATGACTACCGTGCTTACATTGATAATATGGCACGGATGAAGCTCAATGAACTTATCGTGTGGAATGACTATATTCCGCTGAATATCCGTGACATCATCGATTATGCACATGCCTACGGTATCAAGGTCATTCTCGGCTACAGCTGGGGATGGAAAGAGATCGGTAATAAAACAGCGGAAATTACCGATGAAAGCATTGCAAAGGTCAAGGAGCTTGCTGTCCGCGAATACCGCGATAATTACGCTTCGGTCGGCTGTGACGGCATCTATTTCCAGTCCTTTACGGAACGTAAGGAAGAATCTGTCGGCGGAAAACTGATTTCGCGCATGGTTGTGGACATGGTCAATGAAGTGGCAGAGCAGCTTTGGGAGATCACGCCCGATCTGCGTATCATCTTCGGTCTGCACGCGACATCGGTGCGCAATCGACTTGATGAGATCGCGCGCGTCGATGCGCGTATGGAAATTCTGTGGGAAGATTGCGGAGAATTTCCGTACAGCTATAACTCTTATGTCAGAGATGAAGAGAAATACAAAGAAACGCTGGAGTTTACCAAACAGATGCTGGAACTGCGCGGCGGTATCGGTGTCGGACTGGTCTTCAAGGGCGTCATGATGCTCGACTGGAGCAAATTTATCAATCAGCGCGGTCCGTACATCATGGGCGAAAACGCACCGTCTGTTGCGGCACATGACAAACGCATCCGTGCCAATACATGGCGGGAATATGCCGCAGACTGGATGCAGAACGGAGAGAGGGTACGCGAAATGCTTCAGTTTATCGGCGAACACAAGGTGAGCGAGGTCAATATGTGTATTGCGGGTACGTTTGACGGCGGTATTTATCTGCCTGAGGCGTTGTGTGCACAGATGTTCAGAACCTGCGAGGAACCGTATTCGGAAATTTTGAAAAAAACGGCACGCAGAGCTTGTATCACCGTGGATTGATCGGAATCATTTTTGAAATAGTACCTGATTCCAATCGGATAATTCCAAAGAAAGGAAGGCTTTCAACAAGCGAAAGTCATGGTATCTCATATGAAGCATACATTCTGGTTCTGCCTTTGTATCGGCGCACTTCTGCTTATCGGATGTGGTGAAGGTGAGACATCTGCTGTGGAAACCGGCACTGCCATCGGATCGACAGATTCCGTTGCAGATGAAACTACCGAACCTTACTATCTTGACACCCTTGGTGAGAAGGATTTCAATGATGCTGTATTTTCTGTAATTGGCGTTGATTATGCTGAGCGCCGCAATTTCCCGGATGCGGAAACGAGCGGGGAAGTGGTCAATGACGCTTTGACTGAGCGCGACAATTCCATCATAGAGCGGTATCATGTCGGGATTGAATACACGAAATATGAGAATGCGTCAGACGTAACATCGTTGATCCGCAAAGAGGTTCTTGCTGATGAAAACAGTTGGCATATGGTGATTTCCTCAATATCCGGCAGCTTGATCAATTTGATGAATGAAAATATTCTGTACGACCTGACAGAACTTCCGTATCTGGATCTTTCGGCAAATTGGTGGTCGTCACCCATGTATGAAAAGACGCAGATCAATGGGCATATGTACATTACGATGGGTGATATATCACCGCAGAAGTATTATGCACCGTATGTGCTTGCATATAATAAAATGCTCGCGGAAAACTATAATTTTCCGGATTTATATGAACTGGTACTTGGCGGAAAATGGACACTGGATGCATTTGCAAGTCTCACAAAGGATATGGAACAAGATCTGAACGGTGACGGAAAAATGGACGAAACGGATTTCTGGAGCTATTCTCATGTCAATACCTCCATTACCGGTTGCGCACATTTTGTCGGAGCGGGAGCATCGCTTGCCGATAGCAATGAAAATGGCGTATCCGTCAATCTGAATACAGAGAAAAATGCGGGAATTGTCGCACGGCTGCAGGATATCCTGGTTCCTGTCAAGTATCAGGACATGAATATTACGAACAATATATTCATGGAAGACAGAGCGCCGTTTTACGGAAACAGTCTGTCCAATATCATTGCGAATTTCCGGGAGATGAAATCGGACTTCGGTATTATTCCGGTTCCGAAGTATGATGAAGCGCAGGAAAATTATTACGCATATATCAACACCTGGTGTCTTGGCGGTATCGCGGTTCCTCTGACTTGTTCTGATCCGGAGATGACCGGTTTTATGATGGAAGCACTTTGCTATCAATCGTATGAGCTGGTACGTCCCGCGCTTTGCGAGAATCTGCTGAAGCAGAAGGTCTCGCGTGACGAGGCAAGTGCACAGATTCTTGATCTGATTCTTGATAATACCTATCTCGATCTCAACGGTCTGTATAATTTCGGTACATCGTGTACCTTTGTCGGCGAATGTATTGTCAACGAGAAGGAATTTGTATCCGGCTTGGAGAAGCTGGAGAAAATGATTCATGCGGATATTGAAAAGGTTTTAGAGACTGTGCAGTAATTCGGAGAGATTTTCCATTTAATATAGTTCATAAATTTGAAAAATACACCCTGTTGTTCATGTGGTTTTCTCGCATTGACAACAGGATGTTTTTTATATGATGCTTTTGTAGAGTATGATGATACACGCCAGCAAGCGGGATGCGGCCAATCTGCTTCATGAAGCAGACCGAGGAAAAAGCCGAGACACTTGGGAGCGAAAAAAATAAGTGGGAGTGCATTTTGAATGAAGCACTCCCACATCTGGTCGCTTTATTATTATTCAGTTTAGTTATCTTTTTTACTGGAAACTTCGCAGTAACGATACAGCATGGTTGCCGCTTCTGCGCGGGCAGCGCTGCCCTTGGGGTCAAGAACTTTACCGGGCTTACCGTTTACGATACCGTTCATGTTCATCCAGCACATTGCTTCGTATGCCCAGTCGGACACATCTGCGAGGTCAACATAATCCATACGGATCATCCATGCGCCGGTGAAGCCGCCGCCTTTGCTCTGCTCGTAACGGTACAGGATCGCTGCAAGCTGCTCACGGGTGATGTTGTCGTTCGGACCAAACGCGGTATCGCTGTAGCCGTTGACAATACCTTCGGAGGCTGCCCATCGAATCGCTTCGGTGTACCATGTGTCAGCAGCTACATCCTCAAAGGACATCGCGTAGTTCACAACAGGTTCGCCTGCCAGACGCCACAGAATCGTTACGATCATAGCACGGCTGGTAGTCATACCGGGTGCGAAGGTGTCAGAAGCAGTACCAGTCATCAGATTGTTTGCGATACAGAAGTGAACACCGTCGTGATACCATGCAGTTATGTCAAGGTCGGTGTAATCGTACATCGGGCAGGTCTTGTCGCCTGGGCAAGCCTTAACGATGTCCTTGAAGGTCACTTCGATGTCGACATTGCTGCCCGGCTGCTTGAAGCTGTAAGTGCCGTCACCGTTATCAGCAACCGTTACGGGATTGCCGTTTTTATCGGTGACAATGACTTCGTCCACTTCATAGCCTGTATCGGGATCGGGCATGATGGTCACGGTGTCGCCCTGCTCAGGATTCTTTGGCGTAACGGTCACGTCGCCATTGTCGCCGCTGTCCACAACAGGAGGATAGGTAGGATTCACGACTGGGATATAGATGAAATACCACTTTGCATAGAAGGTCTTGCTGCCAATATCGGTAGTGGAAATTTCTGTTACAGGAGTACCCTTGCAATCTTCATTATCATACCAGCCGCCGAAATTGTGACCGCTTCTTGTAACATTGACAGGCAGCGTGGCTCCGACACCGTAGGTGTACTCGGTCACATTGCCGTCGCGGATCGTGCCTTTGTTGGTAACAAGCGTGACAGTGTAGGTATTGCGATCATACTTGATTTCAACAACAGCGGTACCATCGGAAAGAATGGTGGTCTGCGTGAAGGTCTGTGCGGTAAAGCCGGGATAGTTGTTCGCCTCAGCAGCAGTTTCTGCATTGGTCGTGCCGTAGAGTGTCACGCTTTCATACAGAGTGTATCCGCTGCCGGATGTGTTCTGATGATAATGCTTTACCGTATATGCGGTATCCGCTGCGGGATTCCACTTGGCATACACCGTAATATTGGCTGCGGGCATGGTGTTGAAAACGTATGCATTGGTCAGTTCAGCATCCGCATACCAGCCACCGAAGTCGTAACCAACCTTGGTGGGATCAGCGGGCTTCTCAACCGCAGTATTGTAATCCTGTGTGATCGGTGCAACCTCCGAACCGTCGTCGGTATCGAAGGTGATAGTGTACTGGTTGACGGTATACTCTGCCTTGACGGTCAGATTGCTTGTGACATTGTCAAATTCATTGTCCCAGTCGGCAAAGGTGTAACCCTCTCTGGTCGGCTCGGCGGGAGCTGTGGCAGCATTGCCGTGCTCGACAGTCTCGGATTTTAGTTCCTGATCGTCCCAGTCAACGAACTTGACCGTGTAGGTCTTGACTTTCAGCTCAACGGTGATCGTTACATCTCCGGCAGGCTGTTCGTAGGTGTAGGTACCGTTCTCATTCTTGGTAACAAGAACTTCCTCACCGTTTTTGTCGGTGACAATGACCTTGTCAACTTCCTTGCCCTCGTCGGGTGTGACCGTGATGGTCACTTGGTCACCCATGACGGGATTTTCCTTGTCGGTCGAAACCTCGCAACCATCGACGATGGGAAGCTCGACATCGTAGATTCCCTCAACCACATTGAGCTGGATCAAATCTTCAACAAATAATGTGTCGATGCCTGCGCCAATACGTACGATGTCTTCATAAGTATCATATTCCTTCATTTTTGCCAGGAAGCTGTGATAGAAGGAGAGATCGATCGTGTAGCTTCCCGAGCGGTCATTATCAAATATGACAGGAATCATGGCGCCCAGCCCTCCCGAATTCACGACGTAAAACGTAACTTCCGCATCGCGCAGATTCTCGCCCGTTACGGTGATGACCAGCGGATGCTTTTCATCAATATAGAAGGTGTTGGTGTCTGCATCGTAAACTTCGCTGTCGGAATTGAAGGTGACTTCGGTGATCGTGGGCACAGTCTCTGCAAACGTAAGAAGCAGAACGTTGTTCGTGACGGGCTCGCCGTCGTAGACTACCTTGCCGTTTTTCTCAAGGAAGAAGAAAATATCGCCGGGTGTCTCATATCCGTTGGGCGTGACAGCCACCCGCAGGGTATAATCCTCATCGACCTTCAGCCCGAGGACTTCCCAGACGGATTCATCGGTGGATGCAGTATTACATTCCGCCGTAACAATGTTCTGTGCATTCAGAATCTGCAGGGTTGCGCCTTCGATGGCCGCGCCTTCGGCATCGACAGCCTTGACTCTGACCAGAGTCTGCGCAAACTCGATCAGCAGAGCATCGTCTTCGTCGATTTTGCCGGAGGTGGTCACATTGCCCATTTCATCGATGGAGAAGATCACATCATTTGGGATGGTGTATCCGTCGGGTGCGGCATCGGTGTGGATGATGTATTCCACGCCGGTATACAGGCCGATGATCTCCTCGACTGCACCGTTGGAAGTCCATTCGCTCACGACAATGCCTTCCGAATCAAAAATCTGCATGGCCGCGCCTGCAAGGTCTTTGCCGTTTGCCTGATCCACAGCCGAAACCTTGACCGCGGTCTTGACAAACTCGATGAGCAGAACGCCGTTTTTATCTATGGTTGTGACGCTGGAGTTATCCAGTGTTCCGTCAGTATTGATGGAGAAGGTCGTATCGGTGGGAAGGGTATATCCATTGGGCGCAACGATGGCACGCAGGGTGTAGGTCACGCCGGCCTTCAGACCTTCGATTGTATGCGGCACACATCCGGACTCCCATTCCGCTATCACTTTGCTCTGTCCTTCCAGAAGATGCATGGTCGCGCCTGGGATCTCCGCGCCGTTTGAAGCATCCACCGTCGAGACATAGACCGAATGGGTGGCGGGTGCAACGCCCACGGTGTAGGTTTCATCCATCATAAGAGTGGTCGCCGTGTTGCCTTCGTCGTCCAGCAGGACATAGCCCTCGGGCAGCAGGATCGTGTCAGCTGAAACGGAAACATCAGCGCCGGTGCCGTTTTTGATCGTGATGTCAGTGGGATTGCTGTGTCCGGACAGATCGATCTTGCCTTTCAGGCAGGAAATATCCTCGGAACTGCTTACGATCGTGCCGCCGGTCACCTTGACCAACGCGCCGCGTGCAGTGATTGCGGTAGAGTCAGAACCGTTTGCAAGCAGCGTGCCGCCCGACACGGTTAATTCGGAAGCCGAATCGCCAAAAACCGCCATATCCACGAGCGAAAACGAATTACCCTCCAGCGTGCCGCTCCGAATTTCCAACTTGGCACTATCAATCAGATAGAGCGTCGAGAAGTTGTTGCTTCCGAGCAGCTTGCCTGTGCCGTCAGAGGAGGAGTCGATGAGGATGATATCGGCAGTTTCTCTGATATGCAGTCCTTCTCCGGCGAACGTCCAGGTTTTTCCATTCAGATCAACGGTGAAGCTGCCGCCGAAAATTTTCACGGGAGACGAAGCAGCTGTGGTGATATCCTGCTCCAGCTTCAGCGTGGAACCTTTACTTGCCTTTGCCGCTGCGATGGCTTCGGCAAGATCGGTGTAGTAGGTGGTCTCGTTGTCTGCGGTTGTCACCGAAGCAATGGGATCGGCGAATGCCTTGATATGCGCATAGGTCAGCACATTCCAATCGGGTGTGTCGATAACAATGCCGTCTGCACCGTAAACCACAAGGTTATCGGTGATCGTCGGTTCTTTCCCGAATGCCGCAGTCTTGCCCTTTGCGATGATCTCGCCGCCGGAAATCGTGATTTCATAAGCAGCCCAGATACCTTCGCTGGAGACGCCCTCACCGATCTCTTCGCTGCCGGTGGCGGTCACTGTACTGTCAGTGATCGTGATATCTCCATAAGCACCGATACCGAAGCTGTTGCCTTCGGCTCTGATGGTGACCTTATCACCGATAGCAGTCACGGTACCGCTCTCGATGGTGATATTTCCCTGAGCATAAATGCCACAACTATCGCCACGATTGCCGTTGACCTCATCGCCGGCGGCAATCACCGTGCAGCTCTTGATGGTGATATTACCATTCGAAACATAAATGCCTTGGCTGTTAACGTAGCCGCCGGAATTAATTGTACCGCCGGCAGCGGTCAGTTTGTCACCGGTGATTTCGATGCTGACGCTCTCTGCATACACGCCGTAACTAAGACCCGTATCACTGGAATGGGTAACGCTGTTGTCGCCCACCAGATTCAGCTTCAGTGTATTTGCGCCGTTGTAGTAGATGGCGGCGTCATTATATCCCGTCCCGGTGTAGCTGTAGTTGTTCAGCGTGAGGGTGTCGTTGTCGGGATCATAGGTCGCCGTACCGCTGTCGCCGCTGATTTCCAGCTTTGCGGAAGTGAACTGCTCGCCGCCGACCCAGAGGGGATACGGAGTCTCAACCAACTTTTCCAGATTTGCTCTCGCCATGGAGTCAACGGAAATCGCCACAGTTTCCCCGGGTTCATATTCCTCTCCGTTGACAATCCAGCCAAGGAAGTCATATCCATCCGGAAGTACGGGTGCTGCGGGAAGGTCTGCTTTTCCGTTTACCGTAGTAATCGCACGGACTGCAGTGGTATCACCGTCCACATTGAAGCGCAGGACGGATTCTGCGGCAGACAGCTCTGCGTCAAGGCCGGTAAAGCCATCCGCACAGCATACATACACCGCAAGTCCGGTAGAAGTGGGAGCCGGCACCGTCAATGTACCGTTTGTTACAGATTTAACATCACCGCTGACCGCATCGACATACTTGCCGTTGGGAATATTCTTAAATGTTGCACCGTCTGTAAGTGTAACCAGTGCCAGACTGTCAATGTCGGCGTCCTCATCCGTGTAACGGCGGATAAACGCTATATTTCCGCTGACGTAGTTTCCGTCCGTGGTGTACTGTCCCTTTCGGAGTGCCGGAATCTTCTGGCGCAGCTCGTTGAGCATCCGGATATGCTGTGAAAGCTCGGAATTCAGCGTATTCGCAACCGTGCCGTCCGCTTCATACGCACCGAATTCGGAGGCGGTAACTGAGCCTTCCAGATGATCACCGTAGTATGCGCGCCCGGTATTCGCCAAAGGAGCGTTCGGTCCGATGTCGATCGGCAGGTTCTTTGCAAATTCGATTTCCGAACCGTAAAGGATGCTGGGAATGCCGCGGAAGGTGAACATCAGGTTCAGATTCTGTTTCCATGCGCCAACCCCCAGAGAATATCTGTTCTTTTCCATACCATCCGGACCGTAGTCCCAGTTGTCTACGCTGAGCAGGTTCCAGGTGGCATCGTTCATATACTTGTCTCCGGCAACCCCTGCCCGGAAAGCATTATTCGCATTCTCAAAATTCCACATCATGGTGAAATCAAACTGGTGCATACCGTTCGACCGGCTATAGTCCGGAGTATGATAGGTAATGCCGTCCAGCAGTGCGTTGTAACTGGTGGGAACATCGTACTCTTCGAGCGTATCATGCGCATTAAAATGATCAATGGAGGTCTGAATGTTGGCGGTCGGGTGGTCAGGGTTCCAGTTGTCCTGCCATTTTTCCTCGGTTTCCGCCCAGGAATAGAAGGGGACGGAGAGAGATGGAATATTTCGGTTCCACGTCTCCCGTGCACGGGAGACAATCTCACAGAAAATATCCAGTTCAAGACCGGCCTGATCCAGAAGTTCGTTCAGAAGAGGCAGAATGCCTTCGTTAAACGTCCAGCGGTTGATGTGTTTTGCGTCATCAATCATAACGGCATCAACCCCCATCCGTGCATACCACGCACAGATTTCTGCCAGATACAACGCCACTTCGGGATTTTCCGTGTTGATATCCACACAGTCACCGGCGATCTGTCCCTGCTGTTCAAGATAGGTTTCATATCCCATCTGTTTTTCACGATGATATCGTTCATCGGCGTTCAGGGTTTCCGTGATATGCGCTTTCAGCATATCCAGTCTCGCCTGATACTGTGCGCCCGGATTCAGCTCCGCATAATCCGGATACTGCTCCAGAAGTTTTTCCGTGGGAATCAGGGACTCTGTGATAGAAGACCAGTTTGCTTCTTCGTTCAGATCAAAGAGCTTCCGCAGATATTCCTCACCGAAATTGGACGTACTGTTCAGATTCACACCCTGAATCACCTTGAGTCCGCGCGCGTGGCAGGCGTCGATCAGGTCTTCATAGGTATACCCATCCGATTCCAGACGGAAATCAATTTCCTTCAAATTGATCGGATGGGAGCCGTGGTAGTCATAGCCGGAAGCGTTCTGCACCACGGGATTCAGCCGGACAGCCGTAAAGCCCAGTGCCTTGATGTAGTCCAGCTTTTCGATCAACCCCTTGAAGTCGCCGCGCCATGCAGGGTCGGAATCGGGGTTGCCCGCCATACCGTCGTCCCAGCAGTGAACATTATTGCCGCTGTCACCGTCGTAGAAACGGGAAATGAGAAGCGTATAGACCGATTCGTCACGGAAGTCGGTTCTGGTGCCGTAGAAAACAGAAAGGTCGGAATTTTCACCGGAACCCGTACCGGGATTTGTGCTTCCGCTGTCGACTGCAAAGACAGCGGTCATGTCGGTGTTTTCCGTAACCGTAAAGGTATACTCTGCATCCGTTTCGACCATAACACTGTTTACGTACCAGCCGGCAAAGGTATATCCTTCAGCGGCTGCCGCAGAAACGGTAACGGAACTGTTGACTTCGTAACTGCCGCCGCCGGAAACTGTACCGCCCACGGCAGGATCAGCAGACACGGTTACGATACAGGCGGCAGGACCGGGAGTGTCGGGAGCAGCTTCGTAAACCGACCACATTTGGGTGGAAAAATCATAAAGATTGCTGTCGTCGGCAGGAATCGTCAGATCATTGGTCTGGGCAGTTCCACCGTTGTTGAAAATAACCATTGTGGCTTCGGCAGGAACATCGTATGACCAGATTCCGTTGCCGAGGTCTTCCATTTCAGACCCCGGCCACCTACCGGTCAGTTCGAACATTCCCTCAGTCCACGTAAAAATATTTACTTTTCCCCAGTTTGGCGTATTATGGAAATAAAGGGTAACCGTATCGGATGCAGCAGCACGCACTGTGACCGCATATCCCGGCAGCATTCCCAACACCATCACAATGGCGAGAAGCATACTCAAAATCCGTTTTTTCATATTGTTTTCTCCTTGTGGAATTTTCATGTTCTGTTGCAATATCTGTTTATTCGTGTTTTGCTGCTACTCCCGTCGTCGCAGGTCAAGCGGTTCATTCAGCCGTAATCGTTGTCGACACACGCCGGTGACACTGCTGTATATCGAAAATCTGTATATCAAGTTCAATTTGTCAAACCCTTTCTGTTGCGTGAAGGTAAAGCATCGGTGTCCATGTGCAGGTATACATATTCATGACCAAGTATATCACAAAACAGTGAATTTTTCAATGGTTTATCAAAAATTGGAATTGTAACTTTTTGAAGTGGAGATGTCGTGAATACCATCACCGATACAAAGGATAATGATAGGCGTGTTCTGAATGTACAGAAAACAACCTTTGCGCAGCAGTATACTTCTCGGTCGCTTCCTTTAAGGAACAGTTGGAATGGAAAGAAAAATTGTATCTAAAAATACAGTAACAAAAGAACCACCATATGGAATCTATAAAACTCTACCAATCATATATTGTTTGGATAGGAATTGCTGGCACCTGGTATGGACGGTATATTGGGGGTGTCGATATCGAATGCGACGATGTTGTCGGCGTGGGAAAATGAGTGGGTAGATATCCCCAAGAACGGTGAAGAATTCTGGGAAAAACTACAGGAAAAAATCAGAACATCGCGCATCAAAGACAGCGCAGAGGTGATTTTTGACTCTGCCGGATATCGGGGTGTAAAGCAGTAACAATGAATTGTCAAATATGGTACATTCTTTGGATGGTGTTATCATGGACCAGACAACCTTATATCATTATCAGGCAACCTCAAACGGAATGAAGTATACAAGTTCAGATGTATATGATCCCATCCGTCGCGTCCCATGTGTATAATATCCGGATAAACATTGGGAATTATTATTCAGCGAAAGCGTTCTTGTAAACATTGCACAATATCCGTTTCGTCCGGTGTCACTTGCAATGCTTTCGCCCGGATACGAACTGGATATGCATTGTGCTGCTGGTACGGTCGGATATGGAAGAATTGCCGTTGTGAAAGATGGATCAGCAATATGGCTGGATGAATTTGCGAACGTAGAAGCGGTATATTATCATGGGGGAGTGCGTTTTGTATGCAGGACAAGCGGATTTGCTATCAGCCGATTTATATGGCACTCATTGCCGGACGCGGAGCTTATGGACTTGTTATCAGACTGGATACATTTGCATAGGAGCGGGACATCGAGATATCTGGCAGGACTCTCTGAAAACAAAAATCCTGTAAACGCAGAGGTACGTGATCCGCATTTACAGGATAAATGATTGAGTTGCTGACAAGCGGCAAACTCAATAACAGATTGATTTGTGAGATGATTAGGCATGAAGAGTTCCGCGTTTTCTTTGCAGTATTGAGAGTTACATGAACTTGATCGCGGAACCGAACGTGGATGATATATCGGCGTCTGTTTGTGAGGATTACTGAATCCATCCTGATGCGCTTTTGTATCAGCAAATAAAGGTGTTTAAGGAGGTTTTGATGAAGTCGATACTTTTGACGAAGGGGAGAAGGGGGAAGAACGGATAAGTTCTGTAATAAATAAAGCCAGTGTATTTATTGCATATATCCCTGCTTGAATTGCGATCGGAACACCGTCGGGGTACAGCCTGTTTCCCGACGAAAGGCATGATAAAAATGTTTTGCCTGTGAAAATCCAACGGTATCCCATATATTAACAACCGGCATGTCTGTACTGATCAGAAGCGTTTTCGCAGCATTGATACGCAGATTGGTTAAGTAAGAAAGGAATGTCATGCCGGTCGTCTTTCGGAACGCACGGCAGAAATAATTCTTTGTGACATGCATAAATGCCGCAGCTTCATCCAATGTCACTGTCTGATAGTTTTCAGATAAAAACCGGAGCAATTCGCTCCAGAGGACGCCATCAGTTTTGCTCATATATCCCGTTCGTTTCAGGAAAATAATCAACAGCTGCAAATAATGCCGCGTTGCCTCAGCACAATATTCTTTTTTTTGTGCGCATTCCTTTTGGAGTAAGGAAAGAAGCTGTTCAAATTCGCGCTGTGCCTCCTCGGTAAGATGCACAACAACCGCACCCATGGTATCGTTTTCCAAAAGTTTCACTTCCGGGACTACATCAGGATGAAAACAGCAGTTGACAACATCCATACCACGAAAGGAATCGTATTCGTGGGTGTCTTGCAGGCGGAAAAAGATGACATCGCCTTTTTTGACAACGTAGGTATAACCGTTGATCCATTGAAGCCCTTCTCCCGCCGAAATGTATTCAAGCTCATAATAATCATGACGGTGTGCACCGATGCCGGAGATGTGTTGGTCATCCTTGGTAATTGCTATTCCGTCAGCTTGGTAAAAATTGGAATATCTGGACAGTGATTGAAACCGAATCAGCCGCTTATTGTCCTCAGAGATCGAAACCATATTCCTGCCTCCTTTTATATGATTTTAACACATCAGCAATAGAAAAGCAAGATACTTTTATAATTTCCATGAAATATTCTGCGTTTTCAGAAAAATTATGCTGCAATTCTCCAAAAAACAGTCAAATGCCGGTTCTCTGAAAAAGTTGATAATATTGACAAAGAACAGGATAATATTCACCATTGTATGTACGGCAGGAATGTGATACAATAAAATCAAAAAATATCGAAGTGAAAAGGAGTGTGCTTATGAAATCGGAAATCCGCATGTATCACGGACGTCCAACTTTGTGGGTAGATGGTAAAATGGAGATTCCAATTCTGTTTTTCGGCAACACGGATATTGGAACGAATGTGACAGAGCAAGCAGCGCTTGCAGCCAGCGCAGGTATCCACCTGCATTCCGGTATATACAATCTGCACTTTACAGACACCGCTCCTGTCCAATGTCCCGTCATTGCCGATCAGCCGGCAGCCAGAGAAGCCATTTCGGATTTATGCCGCTGTCTTGATCTGATCATGGACGGCGATCCGCTGGCAAAGATTCTGCTGCGTGTCAAAGTTGGCGCGTATTTCTCGGAAACGCCGCCGGAATGGCGTGATCAGAAAATCGTTTATGCAGACGGCAAAACGGTTCCGGAAGGCGGTGATATGGAACTTGTTTCCACATCCTCTGACCGCTGGGCAGATGTTGTCGATCAGAAACTGACGGAGATGGTACAGTTTCTGATCGGATCATCCAAATATCGGGATCATGTGATTGGCATTCATCTGGAGAACTGTGAATGGTTTGAATATGGATTCCGTGAAAGCGGATCGGATGTTTCCGCTGTTGCCAATGCGAAATTTGCTGCATGGCAAAAAAAGAAATATGGGGACGATATAATACCGGCTGAAGTTCCGCGTGATCTGCCGAACAACATCTCCTTCGAATTCTATGAGCACACCCTGCTGACAGAAAAAGCGGAACAGCGTTTCATTGACTATTTCGATTTTATCAACGAACTGGTTGCGGAACGAATCGAACGCTTTGCCAAAACGGTGAAGGATGCCAGTGATAACCGTCTTCTGGTTCTGGCGTTTTACGGATATTACTTTGAGCTTGCAGACTGTCAGTCGGGACATTTCAGAATGCAGAAGCTGCTGAATTCCCCGTATCTGGACGGATTTGCAGGTCCTGTCTCCTATAGTGACCGCACAAATGCCGCACCGCACGGTGCTGTTGGTGCGACAAGTGCATATATGACAGCCGTGGATTCCATTGTGCGTCATGGAAAGCTGTGGTTTCAGGAAAGCGACCAGCGCACTACGGTCAACGGGTCCGCAAAGGAAGGCTGGCTCCCCGGAACTGATTCCGTTGCAGCAATCGGACAGATTCACAAACGCGAGGTCGGTGACATTCTGCTTCACGGATGCGGAATGTGGGCAATGGATCTCTGCGGGACCGGATGGTTGAAGGACAACAGAATCTGGCATACACTTGCAGGCTGGAAGGATATCTACGCCTCGTATCTGGAACAGGCATCGGAGACAGGTCATTTTGATGT
>SVRM01000169.1 GCA_015064785.1 Oscillospiraceae bacterium | reverse complement strand
TGTAAACGGCATCCTTGACAACGTCGCCGCTTTCTTCTTCCTCATGCTTGATCGCATAATTGGAAGAACCGAGACCGTCGTAGTCGTTTGCGGAAACAAGCATGCGGATTTCCTCACCGCCGAAGTCAAAGCCTTCAAAGGGATCGGGTTCTGCCGTGGTTTCCTCGAAGGCATCGGTATCGTTCGCTGATGCATTGGTCTGCACATCCGTGGCAGGTGTATCACCGCCGCAGGATGCAAACGTAAATGTACCTGCTGCCATCAGCGCAGCAAGCAGAAATGTTAGGGTTCTTTTGGTATTCATATCCATTCCTCCGAATCAAATTATGATGGCACCACACATACAGCAGATATCCGTGGTGCTATCAATTAATAAAAGTGATGAAACAATTCTGGATACTTCATTATAGCACAGTACCCCAACCAATATATGAACAATCTGTAAATTGTCAATACGATTTAGCGTTATTGCCAAATTGCCGACAGGGGATTTGTGAATAATGACAACAAGAACATGCTGCCATTCCGCAGATTTGTGCCGACAGCCCGAAAAAAAGTCAAACAAATTTCGCATATCCGCGGAAAACCTGCATTTTCTGCTTGCCAAATACGCCAAAGCATGGTATACTGTTTATAACTACGATTTCACGAAAGGATTCCACCATGATTCACAACACGTTTATCCATCAGGACAATGAACACATCAGAAGCGTCGGACACCAGTTCTGCCGGGACGACGGCACAGCGATGACACACGCGACCATCAACACCCTCAAAACACGGTTCGCAGGCAGCTGGGTTCCGACCATGACCGTCTGCGGTGTCGGCACCAGACCGCAGTTCCGCCGTCAGGGTACGGTGCGTATGATGCTGGATGACCTGCTGCACTCCGCACGCGAAAACGGCTGGTATGTCAGCCTGCTGCATCCGTTCTCGTTCTCCTATTACCGCAAATTCGGTTATGAACGCGTGTCCGATACGATCATTGCCGATATGCCCATGACAGCCCTCGATTTTCAGCCGCGTTACTCCGATCTGGTACAGCTGGAGGAGGCTGACCATCCGGAGGATCTCATCAAAGTGTATGCGGCATTCAACCAAAAACGGAATCTGTCCTTTGAACGTTATTCCGTAAGTCAGTTCAAAAAAGACAAAAGCTGCACCTACCTCTACTACAATGAAGCCGGAGACTGTACCGGTTATGTCATTACGCAGATCGAAAACCATTATGACGGCATCAACCGCATGGTATCCGATAACCTGCATGTCCACGAAATCGTCTATCTCGACCGGGATGCGCTGATGCATCTTCTGGCATTCCTGCGCATGTTTGAGGGCGAGCTGAAAACGGTCCGCTTCCACGACATCGGCATGACGCCGGAGGTCGATCTCTGCTTCAGGCACTACATGGATACCCGCTATGATATCCACCCCGACATCATGGCACGCATCCTCCATACCGAAGCCATGCTCCGCGCCAACACCTACCCGACCGAACGCGGTCTGTTCACGCTCCGCGTCGAGGACTACCTTCCCGACGTCGCCGGCACCTTCCGCGTCGAATATGAAAACGGCAAGTGCGAGGTCGAACGCCTTGACAACGAATGTGCCAAGGCAGACCTGACCGTCGGTCCGACGGCACTGGCAAAGCTGCTCTACGGCACCGACGCATTCAACGCAGCGCTTGCTTCCTACCTCGACGGCGTGAAGATGGAAAACGATGCCCTCGACTTCTTCCGCGCATTCCCCAAACGCATCAACGGACTTTACGAACATTTCTGATTTTTTATATCGATGATGGCCACCCTGCTTTTGATTGTCATTTATTTGTGTTTCATTGCGCTCGGCATCCCGGACTCGCTGTTCGGTGCCGCCTGGCCTGCCATCTACACAGATCTGCATCTTCCGATTTCCTATGCCAGCATTGTTGCACTGCTGGTTTCCTGCGGTACCGTCTTCTGCTCGTTTGTTTCCGGCTACGTCATCGCAAAGCTCGGAACATGGCGGGTGACATGGATCAGTACCATTCTGACCGCATTGGCACTGCTCGGCTTCTCCTTCTCCAATCACTTTCTGTGGTTCTGCGTGCTCGCCATTCCGCTCGGTGTCGGTGCCGGTTCCATTGACACCGCACTGAACAATTACGTGGCACTGCACTACAACGCCATGCAGATGAGCTTTCTGCATTGCTTTTACGGCATCGGCGTTTCCATCAGCCCGTACCTTTTGTCGTTCTTTCTCGCCGGAAGCGGCGGCTGGCGTCCCGGCTACCGCACAATGTTTGCCATTCAGGCGTGCATTGCCATTCTGGCGCTCGTTTCCTACCCGCTCTGGCGTGTACATCAAAAACCGTCGGACGGCACCGCCTATCCCGCAGAGGAGCAGCTGCCAGTGGTCAGTCCGCTGAAGCTGCTGCGGATGCCGCGTGTCCGGGCTGCATGTATGACCTTCGTCGGCTCCTGCTCACTCGAACACATCTGCGGCGTCTGGGGCGCGACCTATCTTGTCAACAGCCGCGGACTGGCCGCCGATGCTGCCGCGCGGATTGTGACGCTGTACTATGTCGGCATCGCACTCGGACGGCTGCTGTCCGGTCTGTTCTCGTCAAAGCTGACGCCGTGGCAGATCATCATCGGCGGTGAATGCCTCAGCGCTGCTGCCATTGCCGTACTGATTTTTCAGCTGGTCATTCCGATGCCGCCCATCGTCGACGGTATCGCACTGTTTGTCATCGGCATCGGCAACGGCGCGTATTTCCCGAACATGATTCATCTGACACCGGTCAACTTCGGACGCGAGCTGTCACAGTCGGTTATCGGCACACAGATGGGTTCGGCATATCTCGGCATCATGGTGATGCCGCCGTTATTCGGGATTCTCGCCCAGAACATTTCCACCGATCTGTTTGCGCCGATCCTGGCTGTTATGCTTGCCATTATGGCAGCTGCAACCGTGCGTGTGCGCCAGCTGATCCGCAAAGATAAGAACTAAAATCACTAATCGATTGCAAAATTGCATTTTGCAATCGGTCTCATCGGGCTGACGCATAGCCAACGAAGTTGCAGCGCAACTTCTGAAGAAATGCAATGCATTTCTTCGGATGGCGTCCCTTCGGTCGCTTTGAAGGAGTCTTTTTGGGCGGGAGACCCGCCCAAGCGACGCAATTTGTTTATATATCGCCCATTGGGCGATAAAGGTAGG
>SVRM01000050.1 GCA_015064785.1 Oscillospiraceae bacterium | reverse complement strand
TTCACGCGTTACTCACCCGTCCGCCACTGATCCATACCCGAAGGTACTTCACCGTTCGACTTGAATGTGTTATGCACGCCGCCAGCGTTCATCCTGAGCCAGGATCAAACTCTCGAATGTTGGTATTAAAAACCCCATAGGGCATTCAATCAATATCCGAGCTATGATTTAGCTCTCTTACTTTGTTAGAGTGCGATTTTTTCATCGCTTAAAAAAGGAATTGTCGAGATTCCTGAAAGATAATTTCTCATCTCTCATCAATTCGTACAATCTTTCGTCTGTTGTTCAATTTTCAAGGATCATCGGCTGATGATTTGAAGCACTCACTCATGCTTCTCGTCGACAGCTTATATATTATATCACACTCGTTCTTTTTTGTCAAGAGCTTTTTGAAATATTTTTCAAAATTTCTTGAGGTTTTTCATCATTCAGAAAAAACCGGATTTCGAGTTGATATTAAATATTATAACACGAAAAACCCTCTTTGTCAAGAGGGTTTTTCAAAAATATTCATTTTCCGTTTCATTTTCCGACACAGAAATTGTGGAATATCGTGT
Source organism: Oscillospiraceae bacterium (assembly GCA_015064785.1). Lineage (GTDB taxonomy): Bacteria > Bacillota > Clostridia > Oscillospirales > CAG-272 > RGIG3925. The sequence goes on along the minus strand of SVRM01000050.1, from coordinate 24,327 downwards.
CAACGACATCTCCCGTGACCGCGCGTCCATCCACCTCCGCAAGTGCAGACAGCGCAAGTTCGAGATCCATTCCGGCGATATCCTGCGTGAAACCGTTTTTCAGAGCATCTTCAGCACGCTCGACATGCTGCTGTGCCGCGCAAACCGCAGCATACTGTCTCGCATTGGAAACGATCGCCTCTGTACTGTAATCGATCTGACCGTCAAAAAACAGTCCCTCGATCATCGTGCGCAGCACATCGATACCATCACCCTGTGCCGCACTGACTGCAACCGTCTTTGCAAACGGTACACCGAGCGCATCCACATCCGCCACCGTTCCGGCATCGGACTTATTGACAATCGCAACGACCGGGCACGTCACGCCGCGCAAATGCTCTGCAAGCGCAAAATCTTCCTCACCAAGCGCCGATGAGCCATCGAACACCGCAAGCACCAGCTCCGCATCGCCAAGCGCACGCAAAGAGCGTTCCACACCGAGCCGCTCCACAACATCATCCGTGCCGTGAATGCCCGCAGTATCCGCAAGACGCAGCAGAATCCGCCCGATGCTGACCGTTTCTTCCAGAACATCGCGTGTGGTACCGGCAATGTCCGTAACAATCGCACGGTCCTCGCCCATCAGACAGTTCAGAAGCGACGATTTTCCCGTGTTGGGTTTTCCAACAATGGCACAGCGAATGCCTTCATTGACCGCACGTCCGACCGAATATGACCGCACGAGCGCCGACAGTTTTTCCTTCGCCAGACCGATCCGTTCAAGCAGTTCGTCCGGCGACAGATCCGTCAGATCCTCATCCGGAAAATCGATGAACGCATACGTGCTGGACACCGCGTCGCGCAGAAGCACATAAATCTCGTCGGCAGCACGCTTGAGTATTCCGCGCGCACCCGCACCTGCCAGCCGCACACCTTCCATACTCTGCGCATCGATCAGATCAATGATCGCTTCTGCCTGTGAAAGTCCGAGCTTTCCGTTCAGAAATGCGCGCTTGGTAAATTCACCGGGACCAGCCGGCACCGCACCGCAGAGAAACACCGATTCCAGCACCTTCTGCGTCAGATAAATGCCGCCGTGACAGGAAATCTCCACCGTATCCTCACCGGTATACGAATGCGGCGCGCGGAACACCACCGCCATACCATCATCAATGGATTCTTCCTTATAGTATATATGTCCCCAGACCATCCGGTTCGCCTCGATCGCTGACAGTGCCGAACCGCCGCCCGGAACAAAGAGCTTTTCCGCAATCGCAACCGCATCCGTTCCGGAAATGCGGATCACCGCAATGCCGCCGCGTCCATACGGGGTTGAAACAGCGGCAACGGTGGTCATCTCAGAATGCATCAATTCCATAAAAGCTGATTATTCCATGCCCAGCATACCGAGCGTTGAAGCACTCGTCAGGCTGTCCATATTGTTAATGATCAGAACACGATCGCAGCCGGTTTCCTGTACCAGTGCGGCAGAAGACGACTTGTAATAGCGCAGGTCAATGATCTCCAGATCAAAATGATACGCAAGGAACGGTGCGAGAGAGTGACCGAAGGAGTCCTTGACAAGCAGCAGACGTTCGCGGTCTTCGTCTCCATCCTTTTCCACCGTGACATATGCGTGGTTGCCGGAGATAAAAGAAGAATACTTATCGGTCTTTTCAAGATACGAGCGGTCATAGAAGCCGTCCATCACCGTTTCACTGTCATGGATGGTCATGGTAAAGTCTTCATCACCTGCAAAGCGATAGAATTCCATCGTATCGGGTTCAATCCACTTCATGCCGGCATTTCTCCATGCCGTACCGTAGAATGCATCGGAAACAACCTCAACCGTAAATGCGGATTCCGGCAGTGCTTCCATTCCCCACAGTTTCATCAGCTCGACATACGCAAGGTAAGCGCCGTGCGTCGTCCAGTGGTGGTCCGTACGGTACATGACATCTTCCCCGGCTTCCGATGCCGCCTTGAGCGGATCACGCAGATTGAGATACAGCATATCCGTATATTCGCCGCTGTCTGCGATATGCGTCTGCGCCGCGCGGTCATCAAGTGCTTCCCACGGACGGGTGAGAACGTCAACAGGATACAGTGCCGGCAGCTTATCCTCGGCAATATCGATGACACGTCCGGCTGCGGCGAAGGTGACCTCCACGCCGATTTCCTTCATGCGTTCAGCAAAAGCAGCGGACGCATCGTAGTTTTTCAGAACATTGTCGACATTTGGGTGATCCATACGGGACAGAAGATAACCGTCACGGCCAAGAACAACATCGTTGTTTTCCCCCTTGAGCATGGCGATTTCCGTCACGCCCTTCAGCCCGACAAAGAAATCGCGCGCCGGGAACTGGTCGGAATAGTAATCACCGACATCCTCGGCAAAGTCACCGGAGAAATACTTGTCAAGGAACTTGCCCGCCTGAATCCGTTCGATCAGATTGCCGTCGAATTTTGACTGTAATTGCGGACGCTGCTGGAGTGCGCGGTTTTCCTGCTCGGAAAACGCCTTATCGGGAATGATAAAGATCAGCGCACCGAGGATAAAGATAAATGCAAGGAACAGCGCCATACCGACACGGTCAGCGCCCTTTGCACTGTCTGCAAGCTTCATCTGCAATGCATACAGTTCATCCGCGTCGTCCTGCATGGTTCTTTTCTTGGGCTTCGGAGAAACAGCCGCTTCATTTTTCATCATTTCATTGTTATTTTCCATCATTCAGCATTTCTCCTTTCATCAGAATCGGAAGTAGAGGAACGGGTTGTACGAGGAGTCAACCAGATATGCCGTAACAAGCACCGTAACCAGCAATGCGCCGACAGCCGCGGCATACCGGAAGGCGTTCGACTTTTCATAGAACTTGTAGAACAGCTGTCTGGGCTTCGGAACAGATGCAATGACAAGAATCGCGATAAATACGAGCTTGTGCAGCAGTGAATATACGTCCGCGCCCGAAATGAATCCTGCCGAGCCGACACCGAACATCGTGCCGAGATAGGATGCGCCTGCACCCATATCGTCGAAGACGAAGATCAGCCAGCCAAAGTAAACAAAGAACAGCGTGTAGATGTGACGGAAGACCTGCGGCCAGCGCTTCATGCGCTCCAGCAGGAATGTTTTTTCCACGACCAGAAGTACGAAGTAATACAGACCCCAGATGATGAAGTTCCAGTCCGCGCCGTGCCAGAAGCCGGTTAAGAACCAGACAACAAAAATGTTGCGGTACATTTTCCACTTGCCGCCGCGGTTGCCGCCAAGCGGAATGTAGACATATTCGCGGAACCAGGTACCAAGCGAAATATGCCAGCGGCGCCAGAATTCGGTAATGTTCTGAGAAATATAGGGATAGTTGAAGTTTTCAAGGAAGCGGAAGCCCATCATCTTGCCAAGACCGATTGCCATATCCGAGTAACCGGAGAAGTCGAAGTAGATCTGGAAGCAGTAGAACAGCAATCCTACCCAGGCACCGATAACCGTTCTTTCGGGGTCTGCGGCAGCCGCATCCCAAAGCGCACCTGCGGCATTGGCAAACACAACCTTCTTGCCAAGACCCGCAATAAAGGTACGGACACCGGAGGCAAACATGGCCACCGATTCATGACGCTCACGCAGTGCATCGTCGACATCCTGATAGCGGACAATCGGACCTGCAATCAGCTGCGGGAACAGCGATACGTATGCACCGACAACAATCGGATTCTTCTGCACACGTGCATCTCCGCGGTACACGTCGATGACATACGACATGATCTGGAATGTGTAAAACGAGATACCGATGGGCAGCGTCAAGCCGAGTGTCGGAATATCAATAAACGGCAGCTTGGACAGGTTTTCGGCAAAGAAATCGAAATACTTGAAGAACCCGAGCAGACCGAGATTGACAATCACGCTGATAATCAGTATGACTTTCGCGCGTTTGTGGTGGGTATCCTTGTATTTACCGACGAAATAACCGCACACATAGTCAAAGAGCACGGTAAAGATCATCAGAAAAACATAGACCGGTTCGCCCCAGCCGTAGAAAAACAGGCTGACCAGCAGAATCCAGAGATTGCGCAGCTTGACCGGTGCTATGAAATAGATCAGTAAAACAATCGGCAAGTAGGCAAACAGAAATTCAAGGCTCGAAAAGAGCATGTCGTACCTCCATGGGGTGATATTTTGCGCGATGTTCATACAGCGCACACATATACAGTATACCAAATTTCCGGCAATAAAACAAGAGGTATCTGTGATTTTAGCAGGTTCTTTGCCGAGTTTTTACAGATTATTCATCTTCGGGTACTAAGCGGCATCATTGAACATTGATCAAAAAAACAAACTGGTGATAAGAAATACAAAACCGTAATTCCTATCACCAAAGCAGAAAGTTCCTGCAATCAAAAGAAGCGCAGCAGCTGTATGTATTTGGTTTGATCCGTTTCCGAAAACCGTTCACTGAAAGAATGAAACCGATTGTTTTCGTTCTGATAAAACTTCAGCAAATGTGCATTATCTTCACATTCGAGATAAACAACACCGCCTCCGATTTCACGCTGTACCTTACCAAGCGTTTCAAATGCTTTCTCCATCAGACGGATACCGTTCCAATCCTCCGGCTGCGGCACAGCATAATTTTTGCCGAATTGCGCGATCAGAAATGCTGACACCGTATAGGATTGACTGTTTTCATCAAATTGCGCATAACGACTCAACTTTTTCTTTGACGTTGCCGAAAGAGCATCTTTGTTGATATCCAGTGCTTTATGCGTCAGTGCAAAGATTGACACAATCTCGCCGCTTTCATGATCGATCACAAAATAGGTAATCGAGATTTTCCTTTTGGCAAAGTCTATTGCATTGTTCTTGACAAACATCTCAATTTCCTGATTCTTAGGACAAGAAAAATCGGAGAGAATATCATGTAATGCATCCTCTCCAATAGCATCAATCATGTCAAGAATGTTTACCGTACTGTAATCATTCATGATTCCGCTTTGCCCTCTTTGCCATCAGTCGGCGAATTGCGTCCAAATCGGTAAGCGTCGGAATAACGGGTGCAGAAGGCTTTACCTTCGGATCATTTTCCGATGCTTCCAGTGCATTGACAAAAGCCTCTGCCTTTTGGGGATCCGTAATCTTCACATGAGCAAAAATACTTGAAGTAGCCACAAGCACACCTCCTGACTATACATTCATCTTTTTCACGGTATTCATGCTATTAGAATACTATTCTTCAAATTTATTATACTCCAAATCAACAGGAAATGCAATATAATTTTCATGAATCGACTGAAAATTTTCCGTGAACACACAGTTCACCAGTGACTGTAGCATCAAACAAACCCAAAAGAACCCCTTATGATGCCACACAAGGGATTCTTTTACCATTTTACTTTTTCAGAGCCTCCAGCACCTGCTGTTCCTGATATTCGCGGACAATGTCCAGCACCTCCGCCGGGAATGCACCCTCCAGCACACCGGATTCGATCTGTGCAATCATGTGATCGTCGGCATAGGGAAGCAGTGTACGGATCGCAGTATAGTCCATTTTGCCCTCCATGACCTTTTCCAGAATGGCACCCTTGGACTGCCGGTCAAGCAGCGGCATCAGACGGTCGAGCAGCGCGGGATCGAGATCCTCAAACGATGCCGTTTCGAGCATTGCCACGACATTTTCGTCCTCGAGGTACTCCGTCAGCGCGACAAGATGGGAAATATCAATGTTTGCATCGGAGAGAATTTTGGCAAGACGGGATAATTGGCTCATTCAAAAACACTCCTTTTGTCATTTGTTTCAGATCATTTTTTCGTATGCGTTGCGTTTTGCGCCGGACAACAGCGTGATTTCGCCGCACATCGTCAGACCGCCCCGCGCAAGCATTCCCTGCATCGGCTTGTTGTCCCGATGCGTATCGATGCGCAGGGAAATTTTTCCGGCACGGCGCCCGATCACAGCAGCTTCCGTGAGCAGACGGGAGGCAAGACCTCTGCCGCGGCAGGTTTTGTCGGTTGCGACGCGATGGACCGCGACATAGGTTGTGTCTGCATCGTCGGACGAATCGGTCAGCCATGCCCCGCCCGCGATTTCGGTATATGTCACCTCACCGTCAAGCAGTACCGCACAGGTTGCGACGATTCTGCCGTCGTCCTCACAGAGAACGTAGGATACACCCGCGTCAATGTCCGCCTGAATATCGGACACGGCAGGATAGCCGTCCGTCCACTGATCAATGCCTGCGGCGTGCATGGTTTCTCTTGCACCGTCAAAAATTTCGGCGACACGCGCGATGTCGTTGACTGTTGTTTTTCTGAATTCCATATAACGTTGTTTCTTCCTTACTTTGGGATTTTTCGCGGATAGTATATCACAAATCCGTGTCCTTTGCAAGGGTTTCCACAGTTTATTTGCAATTGGGTCATTATTTTTGGACAAATCAACAGTCATGCGCCGCCGCACGCGCCATTATTGTGTCATTCGGTTGGAATAATTCCGCCGCCGATGCACCATTACAGCGTGTCAACAGCGGTGCGTTCCACGGGAAGCCCGCAGACATAGCGCTTCAGATAAGCGTCAAATTCATCGGCCAGCGCGGCATCCGGCTCCTCGGTGTGTACCTTCGCACCGGCAAATACGCGGTTTGTCAGATAGTCGGCAAGCGTTTCGCCGTCAAGACGGTATTTTGCATACGACGCAAGCAGTGCCGCACCGAACGGACCGCCCTCTCCCGCCTCCTCGGAAACGGTGACTGGCAGCCGCAGGGATGCCGCAAGCACCGGCTGTGCCGCGCCGCGTGTCCGGAACAGACCGCCATGCGCCTTGACCGAGACAATCTTCCCCCGTTCCTCCGCACCGAGCAGACTGAAACCGTATGCCAGTGGTGCAAAAATCGCAAACAGCTGCGCACGCATAAAATTCGGCAGCGTCAGAGCACTGTCCGGGGTACGGACAAACAGCGGACGTCCCTCGGTGATGTCCAGCAGATGCTCGCCGGACAGGCAGTTGTACGCAAGCACACCGCCGCAGGCATAGTCGCCTTCCTGTGCGGCACCGAGCAGCGCGGCATAGACCGACTGCGCATCACAGTCCGCACCCAGCCGTTTCATCGCATCCGCCACAATGCCAACCCAGCCATCCAGCTCCGCCGTGCCGTTGTTGCTCTGAATTTCAATGACCGGGTTGCCGTCGGGCGTAATCGTCAGCTCGAGCTTCCGGTCGAGATGTGCCGGTGCGCGGTCAAGCACAAACAGCCCGAAGGTCGAGGTTCCGGCAGAAACCGTCGCCATACCCGGCGCCAGACTGCCCGTGCAGACCATACCCGTTCCGCCGTCACCCTCCGGCGGGCAGAGCGGAATCCCCGCACAAAGCGTCCCCGTCGGGTCAAGCAGCGCCGCACCGGCAGGCGTCAGGGAGCCGCCCGATGCACCTGCACGTAAAACGCGCGGGAAAATGGCCTTGAGCTTCCACGGCATCCCGGTCTCCGCCGCAAGTCCGTCAAAGGTTTCAACCATATGCGGCACATAATCAGGTGCACCGTCCACATCCTCCACCGGAAGCATACCCGCCGCTTCACAGCAGCCGAGCACCAGCTCGCCGGTCAGAAGCAGATGAATATACCCTGCCAGCGTTGTCATTTTCTGAATTTTCGCGGCAGTCTCCGGCGCTGTCTTCATCAGCTGATACAGGTGGACAATCGACCATCTCTGTGGAATGGTGTGTCCGAACCGCTCGGACAGAAAATCCGCCTCCGGTTTTGTCATCGTATTGCGCCAGGTACGGAACGGCGTGACAAGATTCCCGTCCGCATCGAGCGCCAGCAGTCCGTGCATCATGCCGGAAATGCCGATCTGACCGATTTTTGTCAGCGATACGCCGTATTTTTCGTATACGTCCTGACGGAGCGCGGCAAAGCACGCCTGCATATTGGCAACCGCATCGGGCAGGTCATACGTCCAGATGCCGCCCTCCCATTTGTTTTCCCATGTCACAGCGCCGCCTGCGATGACATTGTGTTCTTTGTCCAGCAGCACTGCCTTGACGCGCGTGGAGCCGAATTCCATGCCCATGCAGGTTTCCCCGGTAAGTATGGCTGTTTTGATCTGTTCTGTATTCATGATTCTTCCTCACTCATATGTGTAACGTTAAACACCTTGTATTGTCCGTTCAATGACCATATCCTGCCAGTTTTTGTCCAGCGTGACAAACCTTGCTGACCAGCCGGAAATACGCACGGCCAGGCTCTGATGGTTCTCAGGATGCGCCTGTGCATCGAGCAGAACCGCATTGTCGACAACATCGATCTGCAAAAAGAAGCCGCCGAGTGTCAGAAATGCGCCAAGCAGTCCCGTAATCGCGGTTATGCCGCGCGCACCGGACACTGCCTTGGGATCAAGCCGGATATCGAGTACCGTACCGCAGGTCAGACGGGAATAGTCTGCCTTGCACGCAGAGCGGATGATTGCCGTTGCACCCGCCGTATCGGTCGACGGCGTCGGGCTGATGTTGCCAGCCAAAATATCGCCGCGGCGGAATCCGTGGGGCGATGCCGGACGCATCTCCCGCCATTCGATCTGTCGCCCGAAGGTGGAAATGCCCGGCGGACGGAGAACATCATTGCGGCATTCAACCTGTCGGCAGTCCTCGACAAAATCGTGAATGATCTGTGCGGCAATCCGATCAACCGCATCGTTGTCGTTGCCGTAGTAGGTATAATGCGTGCGGACATACTGTCTGAGCGCTTCCTCGCCCGCCCAGTTGTTTTTGAGAATGTGCATGAAATCGGCAAAGGACAGCTGTTGTTCTTCAAAGACCAGCTTCTCTATTGCATACATCGCATTTGCCGTGTCCGGAATGCCGCCGAAATGCGGAGAGAGCGCATTGTAGACAGGTCCGCCGTTGTAATAGGAGCGTGCAGATTCGATACATCCGTCCTCAAACAGGTCAATCACGCCTGACGGATCATTCCAGAAGAAATGATCGGCTCCCGCATGAAAACCGTCCAGAACCGCATCCATTCTGCACCGGAATGCATCGTACATCGCGTCAAAATCATCATATACCGCAGGCGTTTCCTCATCCAGACGCAGAACCTCGCGCAAAAATATACCGTAGAGATCCATCGGCTGATAGCCAAACCGCGTTCTGCCCGGAATCTGCACTTCCCAGCAGCCGTCATTGGCAAACTGCCGTGCTTCGCGCAGCTCGTAACCGAACCCGACAAGAGAATCGATGATCAGATCCTCGTTGTACATGGCGACAACGCCGCTGCCGTGACGGATCACCTCCGCCATTTTCGTTTTGATCCAGGCAGGCGAGCCATGTCCGACACGCACGGCAATCGGGTAATCGGCAATCGGGAATTCCTCAACGATTTCCAGCATCAGCCGGGTCACGTCGCCCGTGCGGTCAACACCGTTTTCATCGACACCGCCAAGCACGAGATTCTGATAATGCTGTGCATCGCCCGAGCCGCGTTCTGTCAGATGAATCCATTCACAGCCCTTGATAAAGAAATGTGCCAACAGCTCACGTGCGTCCTCCTCGGTGATGACCCCCGCCGCAAGGTCGCGCTGATAGAGATCTTCCAGCATCAGATCCATCCGTCCGATGCCCGGCCAGTTACCGCACAGGCGGATGAATGAAAATGTAAACCAGATGCTCTGTACCCCCTGCCGGAACGTTTTCGCCGGAGAAAAGGGAACCGCCGACAGCGTATCGAAAAGCGCTTTGTAGTGAGCCCGCGCCGTTTCGCTGTCCGCCTGCACCATTTTTTCCGCAAGCAGCTCCAGATATCGGGTGTGATAGGTTTTCATGGCATTCCATGCATTCAGCTGTGACAGCAGCACCTCGCGCTGAAGCGGAGTCAGTGTGTCATCCTCCAGTCGTGCCGTGATCCGTTCACGGAATGCATCCATGCCCTCTCTGACCACGCGGTCGAAATTGCAGGTCAGATGGCTGACCGAGCCGCAGACGGCATTGGTACCGTCAGCAGTTGCCGGAACGACATGATGAATCGCCGCACCGAGCGTCGCCGCGCCCGACAGCAGCTCCAGCGGCATACCGTCGTCATCGGTACAGATGCGAAGCGGTGCCTGCTCTGCGATCGCCATGATCGCCCGGTCGTAAATCTGCCGTTGTGTCAGTCCTTCGATGTCATCGATTCTGACAAAAGGCTGCGCAAGTGCTTCACGCCCGAATTTCCCGTCCAGAGATACTTTGGCAAAGGCGCGTGTTCTCTGCGTAGTCCGCACAGGACGGCCTTCTTTGATCGGTGAATAAAATTTTATTTCCTGTGTCATATCCATATTCTGTTCCTCTATCTTATCCGGCGGTTTCACTGCCGCAAACCACCCCGAGAATATGCGGATGTGCGTCCGGCTTCTCCTGCGAAATGCGCAGTGCCGACAAAAAACGTTCTCCGGCAGCTGAGAGCCTGGTCGGATCTGAGGTGTACAGCACCGCAAGCGGCTCCCCCCGTCTGACCGGTTCCCCGACCTTGCGGCACATCCGGATGCCCGCCAGCATATCGATGCGGTCGTCCTTTGTCTGCCGTCCCGCACCGAGCTGCATCGCCGCAAGCCCGATCATCTCCGCATCGGCATAGGCAAGATACCCGTCCACAGCACAGCAGACCGTTTCGCTGACTGGTGCCGTCTGCCGGGCCGCCGCATCGGTAATCCACGCAGGATCACCGCCCTGCGCGGTAATCCATTCCATGAATTTTTCATATGCCGCGCCGGATTTCCATGCATCGTATGCCTGACGGTACGCCTCATCCGGCGTGATCCCGTGAACATTTGCCGCCATATGTGCCGCCAGCGTCAGCGATACCTCGCGCAGATCGTCAAGACCGTTATCGTCTCCCTGCAAAAAGGAAATGACCTCCTCCAGCTCCAGCGCATTGCCAATCGTCCGTCCGAGCGGCTGATCCATATCCGTCAGAACAGCGGTGATGTTTTTTCCGGCACGCACGCCGATATCCACCATTGCCTGTGCCAGTGCCCGGGCGTCAGACGTGGTTTTCATAAACGCCCCCGATCCGACCGTGACATCAAGGACAATCGAGGATGTCCCGGCGGCGAGCTTCTTTGACATGATGCTTGAGGCAATCAGCGGAAGCGAATCGACCGTCGCCGTCACATCGCGCAGCGCATACAGCAGCTTGTCCGCCGGTGCAATGTCGCCCGTCGCACCGATCACGGAAACACCGATACGTCGGACCTGTGTGCGGAATTCTTCTTCTGACAGCGACACGCGGTATCCCGGGATCGCCTCCAGCTTGTCAATCGTACCGCCCGTATGCCCAAGCCCACGCCCGGACATTTTTGCCGTTTTACAGCCAAGAACTGCCGCAAGCGGTGCAACAATGAATGTGGTTTTGTCCCCGACGCCGCCCGTCGAATGCTTGTCCGCCGACAGATGCCCAAACGCGGACAGGTCCACAATATCACCGGAATGCAGCATTGCATCCGTCAGAGATGCGGTTTCCGCCTCGTTCATACCGCGCAGATAAATCGCCATCAGCCACGCCGACACCTGATAATCGGGAATTCTCCCGGCAGTATATCCGTCGATCACCGCACGGATTTCCGCGTCCGACAGCACCCTGCCGTCACGCTTCTTTGCGATGACATCATACATGGAAAACACGGTATCGCCTCCTTTAGTCTTATATCAGTATCATTATACACAATTCCGCGCCGCATTGCAAGACATCCTGTGCAATTTCTATCAAAACTTTACGGAAAAACGCCGCAGAACCGTTGACATTTTCTCAAAAACATGGTATAGTAACAACAGAGTAAATGAATGAAGGAGTCCACCGATATGAAAACGAAAAGCGCACTTCTGTCCCTGCTCTGTCTTGCCTCCCTTCTGCTGACCGCCGCCTGCGGTGACAGCGATCCCATAAAACCGGCAGAAACCAAAGCGCCCGCTGACGGCACCGCCGCCGTTACCGACGCAGCCCCGGATATGTACGCCTCCATCCGCGCTGCGCTGGACGAGGGCGTCGATTTCGGCGGAGCACCGTTCAACATCATCTCCTATGTCTCCGACACCTGGAACATTTATCTGGAGCCGGAAGGAGAGGACGGTGAAACACTGAACGATGCCGCCTTCCGCCGCAATACCGAGGTAGAGGAGCTGCTCGGCATCGACATCACGGCAATCTATCATGAAAATTATGTCAACCAGTTCCGTACGGCAGTGCTTGCCGGCGACAGCGCGTCCTACGACCTGATCTGCTTCTGGTCACCCGGCGATTATTCCGGTCTGATCACCGACCAGATCGTCTACGACTGGACCCAGCTGCCGCATGTCAACCTGAACGCCGACTGGTACAACAAAACCGCCAATACAGCGTATTCGATCAACGGAAAGCAGTACTTTGCCGTCAGCGATTTCACGTATCCCGTTCACCAGCATTTCCGTATTCTGTACAACAAGGAGCTGTTCCGCTCCCTGCAATATGACAACACGCCATACGATGATGTCTTTGACGGAACATGGACCTTCGGCCGAATGATGGAATATACAAAGGGTCTGTACACCGACCTCGACGGTGACGGCAAGGCAGGTCTTGGCGACCGGTACGGCATCGTTCTGAACAACGCCTTCTGCTCGATGTTCCCGCTGTCCGGCGGAGAGCTTCCCGTTTCCTGCGGCGAGGACGGCTTTTCGTTCAATCTGTTCTCCGAGCGGATTGTTTCCATGGTCGAGGACATTGTCGCCTTCGGCACCTATCCCGATGCCTATCTGAACCGTGCAACCAACAACGATCAGTACAAGATTTTCGAGTCCGGAAATGCGCTCTTCGAACCGTATGCCTCCGACCCGCTGCTCCTGCGTGATCTGGAATTCGATTTTGGCTATCTGCCCTATCCCAAGTACGATGAAAGTCAGAGCGATTATGTCATCATCGCGGCAGGCGGTCTGATGGCAGTTCCGAATTCCATTACCGATCCGGAGCGTACCGGCATCATCATGGAAGCCCTCGCCATCGCCTCCCACAATTATGTCGCAGATGCGTTCGTCGAGCAGTACATTGAAAACAAGATTCTGCGCGACGAGGAATCGCAGAAGATTTACCGCATGATGCGTTCGCTGGAAACCTATGATTTGTCCTACAACATCGATCCGTCCGGAATGCTGGCGAACTATTCGTATTATTCTTACTTTATGCAGAAAAAGGATGCCAACGTTGCATCCCGGTATCAAAAGATCATCAGCGCTGTCGAAAAGAAGTACAACGCCATGTACGAGCTGATCATCAGCCAATAACCGATCACCAAAGCCGTTTCGGATCAGACGAAGCGGCTTTTTCATGCATAAACCGCCCGCATCCCGTCCATACTGGTGATATCTTACAGAAGATGGAGGATATACAACCATGGACAAGAACATGCAGACAAAAGAAATGCAGAGAACAGCGGATTTTGCGGCGGCGGATGAAATGAAAAGCGGCGAGGTGAAGTCGCCCGACGTCCTGCTGTATTCCGATCTCTACAAAAACGCGATGATGGGTGCCGATTCCAGTGCCAAAATGATCGGAAAAGCCGGTGATGCTGAAAAAATTGACGGCATCTCCGCCTGTGCCGAGCTGCGTCAGGTCATCACCGACATGATGGAGGGGTATTCCGGATTTGCAAAACGTGCGGCAGAGGCGCTTGAAGCGCTGCATGTCCCGGCAGAACAGCTGTCGGCACTGGAAAAACTGCCCGCGGAAATCGGCATCACCATGCAGACCATGTTTGACAAGTCCGTATCCAAGTGTGCCGAAATCATGATCAACGGCGTCACCATGGGCATCATCGACATGAAAAAAGCACAGCGTGTCTGCTCGGAGGACGGCTGCTCTCCCGAAGCCTACCGTCTCGCCGGCGATCTGATCGGTTTCTGCGAACAGTATGTCGAACGGCTGAAGGAATTTCTGTAACAGACATTCCGGGAACGGAGAAGCGTCTCCGTTCCCGGAATTTTTTGCGCAATCCTCCCTCCATTTACAAAATACCCCTTGACCGCACGTGGGAAATAGTGTATAATAATATAAGAGAACATGTACCCAAATATCACCTCGATCATTGGAGGAGCATATGAATCCCAAACTAAAAGCAGTTATCTTTATTTTGTTGCTGTTTATTCCTACATATCTTGCCGCAGCGGCATACATCAATTCTCAGGATGCAAGCATTGAGGACAGCCGGACCGTTATCAAAATGTCCATTCAGGACCCGGACGGCGGCACATATGTCTTCTCGCCGGAAAACGAAGGCGAGAACGCAGAAAAGCTCAACCGCGAAGCCGCATCGGAAATTGCCTTTCTGACCTCGCTCAACAAAAATGCGGACGAGCAGGAGGCTATGCCGGATGCCATCGCCGATGCACGTACCTTTACCGTCACCTACGACGGCTTCAACCGTTCCAGCGTCTACGAATATTACTTCACGGAAGATCCGGGTGCTGCGTTCTTCAAGGACCCCGAGGGCAAAATCTTCAAGATCACCTCTGAGGACGCATCCGCATTTCTCTGCAAGGATTATGCCGCTTGCCTGTACAACGGTTCCGTATATCCGGTTCTGACCATCGGCAGCGCGACTGTCATGCCGCAGCAGCTCGACTGGCGTTATCAGCTGTTCAACGGCACCTACCGTCCGCTGGAAACCGAAACAACGCCGGACATGCACAACTACCGCATGAACGCACGCCTGTCCATGTCGTTCAATCTGGAACCGGACGTCATCGATATCACGGTGTATGACGGCGACAATATCATCTACAAAGACAATTACGCAAATCTTTCCCAGATTTCCATCACCGAACAGAAGCAGCTTCGCTTCCACATCGAAGCCAAGTGGTATGAGGTGGACGGCAAGGAGGGTCAGGGCGAAGCGGTTTACGATTTTATGGCAACCGTCAACGCGCCGGCATCCTTCTATCTGAACACCACAACAATCACCAACGGCGAATTCTGTATGATTACCGTCAAGGACAAGCCCGACGATGCTGATATTCTCTTTACAGCGGAACCCGATCTCGGCGGCTTCGTACCGACCTTCGTTGAGGACGGCGAGTATTACCGTGCGCTCATTCCGGTCAATTATTCCAATCCCGCAGGCATTTACACCTTCACACTTTCCTGTGACGGTGTCACGCAGGAGCTGATTCTCAACGTTGCGGAATACGCCTACAAGGAAGCCAGCATGACCGTCAGCCAGTCCGTCATTGACGCAACACGTACTGAAGCCACGCTCGCTTCTTACGATGAAATCATGGCACCCGTTGCAAAGTCTCTGAATATCGCAACCGATCATCTCTTTGAAGGTACGTTCGCAACCGGCGCACCCGATACCGCACAGATCCGTGCAGGCTACGGCAGAATCCGCGTCATCAACGGCGGCGCAAGCTATCAGAATCCTGGTGTCGTTTATATGGTATCCGAAGGACATGAGGTCACCGCTGTCAACCACGGTGTAGTCATCTACGTCGGCGAAACCGATCTGTCCGGTGTCACCGTCGTTGTGGAACACGGTCTTGGTCTGAAGAGCTGGTACAAGAACCTGAGTGAAGCAGTGGTTGAGGTCGGCGACACGGTCAGCCGCGGCGATCTGCTTGCATACTCCGGTGAAACAGGCTTCTGCGATATGCCGTGTGTACAGGTCGATCTGACGGTATTCGATGTTCCCGTCTGCCCGTACAGCTATCAGGAAACGCCCGTACTGTTCAACAATCCGTAAAACAATGCAATATGATTCAGCTTCCGATCTGTCACCAGACCGGAGGCTCACCCCCGGGGGTGCTGCAAGTTGAAAACCTGCGGCATCCCCGTTTCCGATTTATAAAATGTTCACACAATATCCGTCAATTACCACTTGCATTCTCATGGAATTTTTGGTATAATATATAGGTATTATTCTGAACATACCATGTACCGCCGGATGCAGATTTGTGCGCCGCGATACAAGAAATAATGTCAGCAAATCTACAGAAAGGATATCTGCGTGACATGGCAAAAAAGAAGAAAAAAGATGCCTCAGCAGCCTCTGCTGTCGCTGCGCCGCAATCCGGGGCAGAAGATAACAGCGCATTCGGCGAGATCGATGTCAAATTGGATTCCGGAATCGCTGCCAATGCCGATCCAGAACAGGCCGGCGACAGCGATCAGGCTTCCATAGACCGCTTCATGCAGCAGCTTGTCAATACTGTTGCAAGCATTCCAGCACCGGAACATGCGGACATTACGGCCGGACAGGATCAGATCGACGTCATCACGGAAGATCACATCATTGTATCCTCCGTTGTGCATAATACCACCGTCATCGAGGATGCACCGGTAAACGCCCCCGGGAAGCCGCTGTCGGAACCCAAAGAACCGCCGGCACAGAATGCAGATGTGACCGCACCGTCCGCCAAAACTACCGACGCCTCCATGACGGCAGCAGAAGAAGCCGCCGCACTCACAGATGAAGAAAAAGCGGCAATCCGCCGGGATAATGCCGACTTTTCCATGATCGATGAAGCGAAGGACAACCCCTTCCGCAACGTTTTCGTGGAGTCGCTCGATACGGTTACGGCAGATGATCTCGGTAAACCGCCGAAAAAGAAGAAGAAGGATCCCGTTGATGTCATCATCGAGCTGTTCCGGAAAGCCATTTTCTGGGCAGCGGTTGTCGCCTTCTTTGTTTCCGGCTATCAGATTGTGGCCAAGCTGTATTCCTATCATCAGGCAGAGAAAATCTACGACATCGGAAATATTTTTGATGCGCTGGAACGCCGCGAGGATCTGGTTGCCACCGCCGTCCGCTCTGACCGTCTGTCCGCACTGACGCCGGTCAACGGCACAAAAGAGGAAAGCGCCGAGATGAATGACGCCGCTGACAGCAGCCAGTTTAACGAAAAGCTGCTGATTTTACAGGGTCAGCTTCAGATTCTGCGCAATACCAACAAGGAAATCATCGGCTGGATCGAAATGCCCGGTGACACGGAAATCAACTATCCTGTCGTCCAGCATGAAGACAACGACTATTATCTGCACTATGCCTATAACGGTGCCTACAATCCCGCCGGTTCCATTTATCTGGACTACCGCAACTCCGTCACCGTTTCCTCCAACCGTCATACCGTCATTTACGGTCATAATATGGAAAGCGGTTCGCCGATGTTTGCAAAGCTGCTCCATTTCAAGGACGAAAGCTTCTGGAAAAATAACCGTTATATCAACATTTACACCGATGAAGCGCTGTATACGTATGAGGTGTTTGCCGCGTATGAAACGTCTCCCCAGCAGCAGGGCGTGGAAAACCACTCATGGCGCATGAACTTCCAAAAGGATGACAATATTTTCCTTGCGTGGATTGATTCCATCCGTGCACGTTCCGATATTTCACCAAAGGTTCCGATTGAAGGCAACGACCGGATTCTGACGCTGTCCACCTGTATGAACATCAACGACAACCGTTATGTTGTTCATGCCGTTCTCGTTGAGGTCGTCAAATAATGAAACACATTGCCTGGAAATGCCCCAACTGCGCATCGGCACTGCATCCGCAGCTGTCGGAAAAGCCGTATGTCCTGCGCTGTGCACGCGGACACAGCTTCGATGTCGCAAAACAGGGCTATGTCAATCTGCTTCTGCCGCAGAAGCGCGGTGCGGCACTGCCCGGTGACAACGCCGAGATGGTCCGCGCACGTACTGCATTTCTCGACGGCGGCTATTATCGTGCGTTCTCCGACGGTGTCAACCGTCTGACCATCGATACCCTTCGCCGACAGAACACCGCACAGCCGGTCATTCTCGATGCGGGCTGCGGGGAGGGCTACTATACCGCCCGCCTGCACAAGGCTCTGCGAGACGAGGGGATTTCCGGTGTCTGCGCCGGATTTGATCTGTCACGCGACGCTGCCGCACATGCCGCAAAGCGTGCCAAAGCCGCAGGCTGTGCCGAGGTTCTGTCTTTTGCGGTTGCCTCGTTGTTTGAAATGCCCATCGCCGACGGTACGGCTGACGGCATCCTCAACCTGTTTGCGCCTGTCGCAGATGCGGAATTTGCCCGCGTGCTGAAGCCCGGCGGCTTTCTGCTGATGGCAGTACCGGCGGAAGAGCATCTGTGGGGTATGAAACAGGTGCTGTACGAAACACCTTACAAAAACGAGGTCCGGCGCGACGAGCTGGAACACTTTACTCTGACAGAGGTCCGGCGTATCACCGATACCGTCACCGTCACAGACCCCGAACACATCCGTGCTCTGTTTGCCATGACGCCGTATTACTGGAAAACCGCACCTGCGGACCGTGATCGGCTGTACGCACAGAGCGAACTGAAAACGGAGATCGCCTTCGATCTCCTGCTATATCAAAAAAATACGAGCTTATGAAATTATCTGTTATCATTCCCGCTTACAATGAAGAACTGATTCTCGGTGATACCATCAGAACCGTCTGGGATGCGCTGAACGGTATGCAGGATCGCGGTGTTTTTGATGATTATGAAATGATCTTTGTCAGTGACGGCTCCTCCGACTCCACACCGGAAAAGCTGCGCGAGGCACAGAATCAGTATCCGCAGCTGCGCGCCTGCATCTATGAACCCAACCGCGGCAAAGGCTATGCCGTCCGCACCGGCATTCTGGCGTCGACCGGTGATCTCGTGCTGTACACCGACTGTGATCTGGCATACGGCACCGATGTCATCGAAGCCGCTGTCAAACAGATGAAGGATACCGGAGCCGACGTACTGATCGGTTCCCGTGCCATTCATCCGGAAGGATATGCAGGATATACACCGCTGCGCAAGCTCGCGTCGGTCATGTATCTGCGAATTCTCGGTATCGCCGCCGGCTTCCGGCTGAGCGATTCACAGGCAGGCTTTAAGGCGCTGCGCGGTGCGGTTGGTCGGGAAATCTTTGCGCAATGCATCATTGACCGCTTTGCGTTCGATCTGGAAATGCTGATGCGCGCACAGAAAGCCGGCTGCTCCGTCACCGAGCTTCCCGTAAAAATCGTCAACCACCGCGAAAGCTCCATTCACTTACTGCGCGACAGCACCCGTATGCTGCGTGATATCATGAAAATCAAAAAGGCTCTGAAATGAAATCGCAGCCTGTGCAGATCAAGTTTTGCACAGGCTGTGAATTTTTTATCGGAACAGATTTCATTTATTGTATCCCGCTGATCCGCAGACGCCGTCGGAGCCACCCGCCATGCAGATAGTAAATCAAAAAGGCGATGGAGGTCACCGTCCATGTGATCGGATACGACAGAATCAGTGTCCGGATATTGGGTGAGAGCGGCACCACGGTGAAAATCCAGACGAGCCGCAGAACGCAGACGCCGAACATCGTCATCAGCATCGGTCGAACCGCATCGCCGCAGCCGCGTACCGCTCCGCTGAGGATTTCGATCAGATTATAGGTGACAAACAGCGGCGGTACCGTCTTGAGAATCACATCTCCAACCGCCAGAACACCGGGATCATCGTTGAACAGGCGGAAAATAAATCCGCCGCAGGTCACAGAGACCACACTGATGATTGCCGCCGCAATGACCGACATACCGAAGCACACCTTCACGCCGCGTTTGATACGGTCCAACTTCCGCGCACCGAAATTCTGACCGACGAACGTGGTGATGGCAACACCGAAGGCGGAAATCGTCATCCAGAAAATCGAGTCAATTTTGCTGTAGACCGTCCACGCGGCGATCGTATCGGTACCGAAATCGTTGATTGTCATCTGAATGATGACGTTGGAAATGTTGTACATCGTGGACTGCAGTCCCGCAGGAAGACCGATCTGCACGATTTTGTAAAGCGTCACCCGGTCAAAGCGAATCTGTACCGGTGACAACCGGCAGTGTTCCTCCGGCATCCGCAAAAGAAAATACAGAACACAGACACAGCTGAGGAACTGCGAAATCGTCGTCGCCCATCCTGCTCCCGCAACACCCATATGAAACACCAGAACTAACAGAATGTCCAGAAGAATGTTGCAGATACAGCAGATGATCAGCACAATCAGCGGTCTGCGCGAGTCGCCGAGTGCCCGCAGAATCCCGGCACCGATGTTATATAACAGTCCCGGAATGATGCCGACAAAGTAAATGCGCATGTATGTTACCGCATGGCCGATGATATCGGCAGGCGTACGCATCACCGCAAGAATTGCAGGTGCAAATGCCAGTCCGATCACCATGAAGACCGCACCGCCGGCAATACCGAGTGCGATACCGGTATGCAGTGCACGCCGCAGTGCATCGTACTCCTTTGCGCCGTAATACTGTGCGATGATGACCGTCGCACCGGATGCAAGTCCCGTAAAAAAGCCGACAAGCAGGTTGATAAACGTACCTGTCGTGCCGCCGACCGCCGCCAATGCTTCTTTGCCGACAAAGTTGCCGACAATGACCGCATCCGCGGTGTTATATAATTGCTGAAAAAGACTGCCGAAGAGGATCGGCAGGAAGAACCGCACCAGCTGCTTCCAGATTACCCCTTCGGTCATATCCATTTTACGTGTCATAGAGGTTCGCAGTTCCGGTTACAGTGTACCGAACAGTCTGTCACCCGCATCGCCGAGCCCCGGAACGATATAGCCCTTGTCGTTGAGCTTTTCGTCAACGCCGCCGGTGTAAATCTGCACATCGGGATGGGTCTTTGCCAGACGTTCAATGCCTTCGGGCGCTGCAAGAATCGAGACGAACTTGATGTTATTGCAGCCGCGTGCCTTGATAAAGTCGACGGCTGCACAGCCGGAACCGCCGGTTGCCAGCATCGGATCAAGCAGAATGACCTGTCTGTGCGCGATATCTTCCGGCAGCTTGCAGAAGTATTCCTTAGGTTCGAGCGTTTCATGATCACGGTACAGACCGATGTGACCGATCTTTGCAGAGGGAACGAGCGACAGAACACCGTCCAGCATACCAAGACCCGCACGCAGAATCGGAACGAGCGCCAGCTTCTTGCCGGAGATCATCTTGACGGTCGCCTTTGTAATGGGCGTTTCGATTTCAACATCTTCCATCGGCAGATCGCGCATGACCTCATAGCCCATCAGCATACCGATTTCACCGACCAGCTCGCGGAACTGCTTGGAACCGGTGTTGATGTCGCGGAGAATCGAGAGCTTATGGGTAATCAGAGGATGGTCAAAAACGGTAACATTGGTGTAGTTTTCCATGGTAAGTCCTTTCTCGCAAAATGCCGATGCTATACTCACGCAGATTGCGCCTCAATATTTCATTTCTCTTATTATTATAGCACCGATTGACGGAAAATGCAATAGTGAAAGGAAAGAAAATATTTGTCAAAAATGAGAGAAAATGAAGTATCGTGATTACAGCTCCGACCACACCACCCACGCAAGATCCTGATAAGTCGTATCTTCCGTGATA
This sequence comes from Oscillospiraceae bacterium, assembly GCA_015064785.1. GTDB lineage: Bacteria > Bacillota > Clostridia > Oscillospirales > CAG-272 > RGIG3925. The sequence goes on along the minus strand of SVRM01000050.1, from coordinate 2,970 downwards.
TCGGCGATTTCCAGCACCTCTCCTGCCGGCATTTGCGGCAGCGTTAAACCGAATAACACATCCGTCTGATCGTCATCCTTCACACGCAGATAAGGTTCTGATCCGAACCACGAATATATCTGATAGTCCGACTGCAAAATATCGTCAATCCCCATATAACCCGACACCGCATAGCGCGGATTCAGCGGATGATTCGGAAAGTATTCCATCAAATCCTGCGGCTTCAGCCCAAAGGTCTGATATGTTACCAAAAAGTCATACGGTGATAACGCCGTCAGATCGATCGTTTCCGCCGTAAATAACTGATATTGCAGATCGGCATCAACCAGAATATCAGCATATACAATCATACTATCCCATAGCATCGGCACAAAAATATGATGATCTGCATATCGAATTCCCTCATATATTGCCGTATGTACAGACATATCAAAATTCTGTGTCAACTGCGTTTCCAGCATAGTTTTGTTGAAACAATGCACAGTGCCGATAATACCGTCACCATGTTTATAAGAACCGTAAACAGGATAAACTTCACTCCAATAAAGTGAATATAGAATACTGTCATCGGAATCCAGCCATGACAAAACAACACACTGCAAAAACGTGATATACTCCTCAGAATCACGAATCCAAAAAGAATAGTGAAACATCTCATCATGATCTTCGATTGCAACAGATAAATCCTCCCATGCAATCGGGTGCCCAAGAACCTCTGAAAATTTCTGTTCCACTTCTGCACGAAATGCAGGATATTTCACGGCATGTTCATATGGAATTTCGTCATTATGAATCGCGCGATACAATTCCTCAGCCGTAATATCATACGGGTCATCAAATACTGTTGTTTCGGGTTCTTCCGTCATTTCTTCGGTTTCCGGGACAACCTGAACCGTTTCTGTTTCCGTTTCCTCAACCTCGATTTCGATATGTCCGCACGATGTGACACATAGAAAAACAACGGCAAGAAGAATGGGAATGATTCTTTGTGCATTGGCTGTCATGTATATTACCTCCCGAATTCTGAAAAATTCATTTCATATACATATAGACGATCAAATTCCGATTTTGTTCCATGTTTTTTGAAAATTTTTGTTTTTCACCGTTTTCAGCATGAAGTTTTCGGAGAAATATCAGTTATATACATACAGTTTTGTCCAGCGCCAGCCCTCCTCTGTTTTGCTGTACACAAAATCATGCGTCACCGTATCAATGACCGGCCACGGCAGATCATTCTGCGGATCCAGGATATCAACCGAAACGGTGTAGACAATCTCGGTATCGCTGACGGAGGTTACCTCGGCACCGGATTCAGACATGGTGATATCGGTACCGCGCGAGCCCATGATACCCCAAAGCGCACCGTTGACCGAAATGAAACGGTCATGGCGTGCAAGTAATTCGTCCGCAATTTTTTCAGACAGAATCCTTCGCATATAACTTTCCCATGCGGAGAAAGTCGGAAATACAGGATTTTTCATATCGCTGTAGGTGTTCCCGTTTACATAATACGCAGGTTCGTCGCTTGACCAGACGACCGCACCGTATAGAATATCCGACGAAATCTCATATGCCGCAAGCGCGGACAGACCTGCCTGATATGCCTCATCCATATAGGTCTGCAGTTCATCTCCGGTGAGTGTGGTCGGGTCGATGGGAGTACGAAGAACAAAGTCGGTACCAAGGTGGACATTCAGCCATTCCCGTGCTGCTGCATCATCGTTTGGCTGTGTACCGTCGTAAGTGTAGTCCGGCAGCTTCATATCTGCGTTGTTTATAATGCGGATGGCGTCGCCGTCAAGCCATGCGGTAAAGCGGTCTGTGTATCCGATGGCACCCTTTGCGGTTATTCCGATATCGAACAATCCGTGATGCTCCTGATATAGGAAATTGTTATAGTACGATACGTCCACCTGTGCCGCGTCAGCATATGCCGTGTGAAACAGCGTTTCCAGATCATAACAGATCACGGCACCGTCTTCCATGCGATACAGATTGAGAATTCCGCCCATGGTATATTGCTCAATGAGCATACCATCCTGCGCAACGGTTCCTTTTACGGTGCTTGCAAGCAGCAGCGGCTCCTCACAATCCAGCGCAAAGTACATCCGATGCATCGCATTTGCGCCGGTAGGAACGGAGACGGTAACACCGGAATGTCCGAACACATTGTCAAACGGTGTCAAAGTTACCAGATCTGCATTGAACAGCCTCTCATCGGACAGACGGGCAATCGAGATATAACCGTCATCGTCGAACAAGGCAAAGTGCCAGTGAAAATCTGCTGTGCAGATAATTGCCGCAGTTGTGTCGGCATAGGCGGTCTGCTGTACGATTTTTGTGACGGTATCGTCAGCGAGCGGAATCACTTCACATACTGTCGGGATGCTTTCTGTGCGCGGTGCATCGGACAGGGACAGCGTGTCCGGTTCCGATGGGATGCGCTCCGGAAGCTCGGGGGGCTCGGTTGTCTCTGTCGGTTCTGTGATTTCCTCAGTCTCCGGTACAACAGTTATCTTCTCTGTTTCCGTTTCCTCAACCTCGATTTCGATACGTCCGCATGATGTGACACATAGAAAAACAACGGCAAGAAGAATGGGAATGATTATTTGTGCATTGGTTGTCATGTATATTACCTCCCGAATTCTGAAAAATTCATTTCATATACATATAGACGATCAAATTCCGTTTTTGTTCCATGTTTTTTGAAAATTTTTTAATTTTTCCTCATTTTGCGGCATGAAAAAATCCTGTACCGAAGTACAGGATTGAATAATGAAATGCTCATTGAAAACCGAACAAAGGAAAGTAAAAACGAATGAAACTCAAGTTTGAAAGAACTTGAAATCTGGTAGTTCAAGCCCTCGACCGATTAGTATCACTCAGCTGCATACATTACTGCACTTCCACCTGTGACCTATCAACCTCGTAGTCTTCAAGGGGTCTTACTAGCTTGTGCTATGGGATATC
>SVRM01000049.1 GCA_015064785.1 Oscillospiraceae bacterium | reverse complement strand
GAAGGCGTCATAACCTTCATTTCACCGTGCCTGCTCCCGATGCTGCCCATCTACATTTCCTATTTTGCAGGAGGCGGCGAACGGACTGCGGGCAAAACGTTGAAAGGCGCATTGGGCTTCGTTGCCGGCTTTACCGTGGTGTTTGTGATGCTTGGAGCTTTGGCGGGAACGGTAGGAAGTTTTCTCAGAGAATATCAAACGGCTGTCAATATCGTTTCCGGAGCTATCGTGATCGTCTTCGGTCTTAACTTCCTTGGCATATTCAAGCTGAATCTATTCCGGGCCGGACACAGATCGGTGAACACGGACAACATGGGCTTTTTCTCGGCACTGCTTTTCGGCATGGTATTCTCTGTCGGCTGGACGCCCTGCGTTGGTGCGTTTCTCGGCTCGGCACTGATGCTTGCATCGCAGCAGGCACATATCACAGAAGGAATGCTGATGCTTTTGGCATATTCGCTGGGACTTGGCATCCCGTTCATTCTCAGTGCGGTGCTGATCGACTATCTGAAATCCGCATTCAACTGGATTAAGAAAAACTATAAGGTCATCAATACTGTCAGCGGCAGCTTGCTTGTTGTAATCGGTATACTGATGGCAACGGGAATGCTCGGACGGTTTCTGGGTCTTCTCGGATAAGGAGGAACTATGCGTAAGAAGAAAAATATGATAATACTTGTATTGGTGTTCGTTCTTCTGATCGGCGGTGCTTCGGTGCTGTATTCACAGCTCAGCAAAAACAACACCCCCGACAGTCTGCTGATACAGGAAGAGCAAAACATGAACGATACAGAAAATCCAAGTGACAGCTCGGGTACAGACGAAGAACAGCAGCTGACAAAAGCCCCCGATTTTTCTGTTTACGATGCTTCGGGGAATAAAGTCAATCTATCCGATTATGTCGGTAAGCCGATCGTGCTGAATTTCTGGGCGAGCTGGTGTGGTCCCTGCCAAAGCGAGATGCCGGATTTTCACGAAAAATATCTGGAGCTCGGCGATGAGATCCACTTCCTGATGGTGAACATGACCGGCGGTCGTGAGACACTCAGCAGTGCAAAGGCATTTATTGCAGAAAAGGGATACACGTTCCCGGTGTTCTATGATACGGATGCCGATGCCGCTGTAACCTACAGTGTATATTCTCTCCCAACCACGTATTTCATCGATGCGGAGGGGAACGCCATTGCGCAGGCTGCTGGTGCCATTGATGCGGATACCCTTCAGCGTGGGATTGATATGATAACGCAGGAAAGTTAAAAATGGGAGAATCGTTATAAATAACAAAGGTTCTTGATCACTTTACTGTCTTTATTAAATACAGCAAAAAGAGGCAAGCACTCTGAACTTGCCTCTTTTTTGTCTGTTCAACAGTTTGTATTATGCTGCAATACAAACGATTTCTCACTGAAATGCCGGAGCGTGTGTCTCATCCGCAGCAAAAGCATTCGGTCCGGGGGCGGACATCGAAAAATACATTTTTGCCGCCTTGGTGGTTCCGAAATCGCGATTGGAGCCGGTATTTTGCACCTTATTGAACGCATCGCGGAACATTTGGTTATGCGCTTCCTCGCGATTGAGAAGAAAATCAACAGTCTCTCTGACCTTCTTATCTTCAATCTGACGGTAGAGATACTCGTAAACCACCTTGGCTCTCTGCTCGGATGCGATGTTGGAGAGCAGGTCAGCGCAGAGATCACCGGTAACGGTAACATAATCTGCCGTCCATGAATAACCGGAAGCATTGATCAGTCCGGGGTTCAGCCCGAGCAGAACGTGCGTCTGAATCTCACCTGCCTGCACCTTGGCCGCGTCCACGTCGTGACCGTTGAGCAGATTGATCGTCTGTGCTACCATTTCCATATGCCCCAGCTCTTCCGCTGCGATATCGAGAAACAAATCCTTGATTTCGGGATCCTTGATTCGGAAGCTCTGCGACATATACTGCATTGCTGCCTTGAGCTCCCCGTTGCCGCCGCCAAGCTGTTCCTGAAGCAAAACGGCATACTGCGGATTCGGACGTTCCACCTCTACGGGATGAAATAGCTGTTTTTCATGTTTGAACATCGTAAATATATCCTCCGTTTATGGATTTGATCATATGATTCCCATATCGCAAGGATATATTCAGCGCGCTTAAACAGTTTTCTGCCGCATCTTCCCTCTCGTTGCCTCATAACTCGCATTCACAAGCAAATCAATCAAATCATCTTCCGCATCGGACAGCATCACGGAAATCCAATGCACCTTGTTCATGTGATATGCCGGATATACGCCATCCGCTGCACCGAAGGAACCAAACAGCTCTGACGGCAGCTTCAGATTAACCACGTCAATGATCTCATCACAGTCAAACCCGAACTTCCGGCGGGAGACGCGCATCATGATGGCATACCATTTACGACTGCCGGCATGTCGAAATACAGCAGTTTCAAAATCCCGGTCAAACGGATAATCCGCCTCCGTGCCGTATGTATCAAAGCAGTAATCAAGAAAGGCTTGTCTTGTCATGATTGCCTGTAGTCCTCCTCACATCAAAAAATCGCACTGTTCGGTACAGCCGAATATCTGCATCCACAGGTGTACAAAAATATTCCGTAATCAAATCTGTTTTTTCAAGCCCGATCCATCTGCCGTCAATCTCCAATTGGCAGTATTTCTGATACATTTCTTGGGGAATTGGGGCTGGGTTTTGAACGCGATATCATCGCGGGCAAAATCGCCGCCGCTCCGGAGGCGAAAGCCGCGAAAGCCGCAAAACCCGCGTGAAAAAGGATTTTTCACGCTAACTCCTTTTACAGCACCATAACCAGCGTTCCCGCGCCGATCAGAACACACCCGATCAGTGATTTCGCCGTAAACTGCTCATGCAGAAACACAAACGCGAAAAAAAGCGTAATCACCACACTCATCTTGTCAATCGGCACAACCTTGGACGCCTCGCCAAGCTGCAAGGCTCTGTAATAACAAAGCCATGATGCGCCGGTTGCCAGTCCCGACAATATCAGAAACAGCCAGCTCCGTCGGCTGATCTCGCCGATGCCGCCTTGTGCATTCGTCAGAAACACCATCCCCCATGCCATCACAACCACGACAACCGTTCGAATGGCAGTAGCAAGATTGGAATTGATTCCCTCAATGCCGACTTTGGCAAGAATGGAAGTCAGTGCCGCAAAAACGGCAGACAACAGAGCAAACAGGAACCACATATATGAGTACCTCCCGGATGGATTTGAAGATATGGGATATTATAAATAGAATTTGATGATGCCGAGAATCAACAGATGCAGCGGATAAAAAGCGTAATAGGTATATTGCAGCCATTTGCTGTGATACCCCTGCTTGCCTCGGTACAGCCATATGGGAATCAAAGCAAGCAAAGCCAATCCTTGGCGGGAGAGAAAATATGTCATGTCTCCAAGTTGAACTTCATAGGAGAATCCACCCAGCAGTTCAACATTGATGTACCATAAACACAAAAGCTGTCCGGGGTAACACCACCACTTCCGCGCTCTGAAAAAGTAAAAGACAAGAACGGTCAGAATACCGGCATGATAAAAATCCACCATGGTCAGAAGTCCCACCGTATACCCGATGATGACGGACAGACAACCGATAACCGTCCTCTGCCACAGCTTCTTTGTTTTCGTTTTTTCATTCCAATGGATCAGACCGATAGAAATCAGAAAACTCCACAGTACATTCTGATGAATCGGGTACAGCAAACGGCTTCCCATAGCCAGATTGAACGGGATTTCAGACAAAACGGCAAATAACAGAAGTCTGCAAATATACTTTTTCAGATTTTTGGTGTGAAAATAACCTTCCACAAGCATGAATGCATAGATCGGGAATGCAAGCCGTCCGATACAGGTGAGCCAGTCATTTCCCGGAACAACGGTCCCCCAGAGATGGTCACACAGCATAAACAGCATTGCCAGTATGTGCAGGGTCATGGATGTCATTTCCATGTTAAATTTCTTCTGCGGCATCAGATTCCTCCGTCGGTGTTTTATGTCCTGCTTGTTGTATCAGGATCTGTTTGTAGTATCACGCAAGCGCACCCTCAGCAAAGAACCGGCTCCCATGCAAACGGCAGCAGATCTCTTGCCTTCACCTTGATTAACTTCCCGTTTTCATCGTTGACAATGACCTTGATATCCGGACAGTATTCAAATAACATCTGGCGGCAATTCCCGCACGGCGGAATGATACCGTTCAGATGCTTTTCGTGTACGGCGACGATGGTGTCAAACTCCCGCTCGCCCGCTGAAATCGCAATGCCCATCGTGATGTACTCGGCGCAGGAGCCGTGAATCCCGTCACAGTTGACGCCTTTGTAAATATTCCCGTTTTTACACAGAATCGCGCATCCGACTGTGTGATTGTAGACACCGTCATCAAAGTTTGCTGCAAGCACATCCAATCCGATTTCAATCAGATGTCTGTCGGTATCGTTCAGTTCATATCGTTCCATATTTCCCTCATTCCTTTCCGGTTTCTGTTTCATCAAACCGCGCTTTCATAAATGCAATCCTTGCCGCCAGTGCTTCCTTCGTTGTTTTGGCGTGCTGCACAATGTCAAAACCGTGCATCGTACCGCGGGTTTCATTCAGTGTGACCGCAATTCCCGCCGCGCGGAGCTGTTCCGCATACAGAATCCCGTCATCATGCAAACAATCGAATTCCGCCGTTTCGATATAAGCGGGCGGCAGACCGGCAAAGCATTCGGCCTCCACAGGTGAATACCAGACATAATCGGGACGGCTCCGGTCCGCTCGTGTCATCGGTGCGATACGCGAGGAAAGTGAGGAATTCCACATCGGCGTATCGGTGTACTGTTTGCAGGATGCACTGTTGTTGCGTGCATCGAGATACGGATACGGCAGCATCTGAAACGCAAAACGCACGGGATGTCTGCGTTCCTGAGCCATCCTACAGACGCCCACCGCAAGTGTCGATCCCGCGCTGTCACCGCCAATGCCGATACGGGCGGTGTCAATGCCGAGCTTCGCCGCACAGTCATACATCCAGCACATCACGGCATAACAATCCTCAAAGAACACCGGATGCGGATGCGTGGGTGCCAGTCGGTAGCCGGCAAACACAACCTTGCATCCGACCTCTTTTGCATAGCGCATAGCATTTTTATAATGATACCCTGCCGCCGGAAGCACAAATCCGCCGCCGTGAATATAGAGCAGACAAGGCGCATGTTCTCCGACGGATTTGGGCGACATCAGATGACATTCGATTTTCTCGCCGTCGCAGCATGTGATTTCATGACGGGTGACATCAAGCGATTTGTCTTTGTATATGTACTTCGGTGTTTTCATATGCGGTACAGCCACAGCGAGAAAACGCTCGCTGATAGGCGGTGTGAAAACAGAAAACGGGAAAAATGCACGGTGAATGTTGTACTTTGCCATTATGGACTCCTGTTTATAAAAACGGTACAGTATGGTTATGAAATCTGCCGCTTCCTCGCGGACTGCATGAGCAAGATCTGCATACAGATCAGTATCACAGGGTTATGCAATGCGAAGAAACACACGCAGACGCTTCAAAAAGAATTTGGATATTGGCTTGATCAGAATACCGACAAACACGGCGGCAATCACCGTTCCCTCCCGGACGCCGAGCAGTTCGCCGCGAACAATCAGCGAAATGAGCGCGGCAATAACTACAACCGAGCAGTCAAATCCGACCTTGCATACATGAAACGCCACGCCTGTCCGTTTGGAAAACACAACCATAACACCCTCTGCCGGAAGCGGAAGCAAATCGGCATTGATGTAAAGAAACACACCTGCGGCAATAAAGAACAGGCTGATGATAATATAAAGCATTTTCAAAGGATAGCTTTCCGGTGCCGGTATACCCGTCATACAGAGGTTCGCAAGCGTGACAAACCATCCGAAGATAAAAGAACAAGCCATCTGAAAAAAAGACAGGACTGAAAAGTCTTTTGGAGAAATCAAAAACTGAACAGCAATTAAAAACAGAAAAAATACCGTTGTACACATACCCTGCTCCAATCCCGTCAGCAAACAAACCGTGTACGGGATGGAATTGACCGGCGATACGCCCAGTGATGATTTTGTCGAAATACTGACACCCAGGGCAATCAGAAAAAAGCCGAGAAAATAGACAGCAATCCGGCGCACGGAAAGTTTATTGAGAAAGTCCGATTTCAAGCGGAACAACCCGGATTGTTTTTTTTCATTGATCTTCATTCAATCACTCCCTAATACGCATATCTTGATGCGTTCGTTTATCATGCGGCTGTCATCGCTGCGGTCTGTCAGATCAGAATCCCGCCGCAGTGATCCACCTCATGCTGGATAATCTGTGCCGTAAAGCCGGTATAGGTCTTGATGCGGACCTGCAGCTCTTCGGTCTGATACCGCACCTTGATGCGCTGATAGCGTCTGCACGGACGCGGACCGCCGAGCAGAGACAGACAGCCCTCCTCGGTTTCATATGCACCGTCCCGTTTGATGATCTCGGGATTGAGCATGACGGTATATGTCGGCTTTACACCGCTCTCGTCAAGAAACGCGATGATGCGCTTTTTTACACCGATCATATTTGCCGCCATGCCGACACAGTCCTCCTTGTGCGCCATCAGCGTTTCCAGAAGGTCTGCCGCCGTCTGTAAATCTTCCTTTGTCGCTGCCGCCGACGTTCCCGCAAGGAAAATCGGATCATGCATCAGTTCTTTTATCATCGGTCATTCTCACTCCAATATGTTTGCCAGGATTCAAAATCGATTAAGGATATGTTGAAGCAGGTATTTGAAATCAGCTCTCCGGTTTCCCGGTCATATTTCCGCTCAATGGGCGGTGTAAGACCGTATATCGCAAAAATTTCAAACAAAACATCCCGGATCTGACGGTGCTGTTCATTGTGCGCCCATGACGTCTCTGCCAGACGACGCTCCCAGCACGGATCACTTTTCGCAAGGTCAACAAACAAATCCAGAATTTCATACGGCCCCGTTCCGTTTATCACAAGATAGCCGGCGACAACCGTCAGTCCGAGCCGCTCCTTCAGTGCATCAAACAGTGCCTGACCAACCGGGGTATGTTTGAAATCATGCGTATGCGTCGCCATAGCGGTTTCCGTTAAGACGCGGGATGGGTGCAATGTGGGATGGATGCAGTGTTTTTTCACGGTTTTGATGTTCCTTTCCATGTGGTTTTTGTCAGATACGTTCTGTATACCGTCTTCCTTTTCTCCGGTGCATCGACGCACGGAACCGCATCGGTATGGTGATACATAAATCCGAGCTTTTCCTGCACACGCCGGCTTTTATTGTTTCCTTCATAATAACCGCACCACACCGTTTGTACGCCGAGCGTATCAAACGCATAGTGCAGAAGCGCACATGCGGCTTCCGGAATCAGCCCCTGTCCCCAGAACGGTCTTCCGAGCCAATAGCCAAGCTCACATTCGTTCTCCGTCTCGCGCAGTGCTGTTTCAAAATCAAGATGGATGTTTCCGATCGGATGCCCGTCTTCCAGGCAGACAGCAAACACGGTCGGCTTGCACAACATGTCCCGGATGATCTGGCGGCTATGCTCTATGTTCACATGCGGCATCCAGCCGGCAGGCAGTCCGACTGCGGGATCACTTGCATAGGTATATAAGTCCTCCGCGTCCGCCTCGCACCACGGACGGAGGATCAGCCGTTTTGTCCGTAATATCATTTCGTTTTCAGCACCTGTTTGATGATCCGGCACTGCATTCCCTGCGGCAGGAAATGCAACATCAGAAGCAGCGGGTTGCGGTTGATACGATAAGCAAAACGCGGACTGCGTTTATTCAGAATCCGAATCACCTTGTCCGCAATCCGTTCGGGTGTCACGCTCCGTGCCTCCACACGGTCCACAATCTGCCGGAAGCGGTCGGCATTGCAGGTATACCGTTCTGTCTTTTCGCAAAACCGATCCAGCGCGTCGGTGGAAACGCCGAGCATTCCCGTGGCAACGGCACCGGCGCGAAGGACGCTGACCGAAATGTCCAACAGCTGCAATTCCATCCGCAGAGAATACGCATACTTGTCCAGCGCACCTTTCGTCACCGCATAGATGCCCGTAAACGGAAGCGGATCGAGCGGTGCCAGTTCACTTGTGGTAATGACAATCCGGGAACCGGCATTCAACAGCGGCAGAAATGTCTTGTTTACAAGAAATGCGCCGCCGAGATTGATGTGGAAAATGCGTTCAAACGCCTCATGTTCCATTTCCACAAGCGAATCCAGTAGATATATGCCTGCGAAATGAATGATCGCAAACAACGCATCCGTCTGCTCACGAACCTGCCGGAATGCCGCTTCCACACTGTTCTCATCAGTGATGTCCGCCTCGATTGGCAGAATGTCTTCCTCTTCTGCACCGACACATCGGTCAAGCGCGAACACACGGTATCCGCAGCCGCGCAGTGCCCGCGCCGTCGCAAGTCCCATACCGCCATAAGCACCGGTGATCAGGACAGACGGCTTCATTGTATTTGCCGTCCTTTGCAGTATGCAGCGATGGCAGCAGACACAAATGCCGCGGTTCCGTTGCCATATTTGTCGATGTTTTCCCGGAAGCGCGCATCGGCGGTATACATCGTTCCCAGTCCCGCAAAAATGTCATCGGTGCAGGTGTAGTAGTGTTCGGTGATGTACGCCTGCAATTTTTCGGCAAGCACACATGCGTCTTTGGAATCCGCAGCAGCACCGCTGTTTCTGCACGCAGCAAATGCGGCGAACATCGCCATCAGACCGTCGTTTACCGCATCCCGTTGTGTCCTGGATGCGTGCTTCGTCTTTTCTGTATATTCACGAAACGCCTCTGTATTGCCCCAGCGTTCACGGACTTCGATTTCATCGTGTTTCATCGTTACCCTCTCAATATCTTCTCCATCGGTTTTCCCTTTGCAAGCTCATCCACCAGCTTATCGAGATACCGCATCTCACGCATCAGCGGTTCCTCAACGGTTTCCACACGTACACCGCAGACAACACCGGTGATCTTTGCGCGGCTCGGATTGGGTTGGGGCGCTTCCCGGAAGAAGTCTCCGTAGGTAAGATCTGTTTGCAGTGCCGCTTCAATGGCATCCGGTGTGTACCCGGTCAGCCAGGCGGTGACAGTCAGCACCTCGTCCTGTGTCCGTCCTTTCTTTTCCGCTTTGGCAATCAGCAGCGGGAATACTTTCGCAAAAGCCATGTTGTAAATCTTATCGTTTGCCATATCGCTTTGTGATCTCCTCCAAAATTTCCACATCCGCCGGACAGAAGTCAAACTTCTGAATCTCATGCGGCATAATCCAGCGGATATCGTTGTGTTCCAGCTTTTGCGGTTCCCCTTCCGTGATTGCGGCATGGAACAGCGTCAGATGTACGGTCAGATCGGGATATGTATGCGTGACATCCATGAATACTTCTCCGACGGAAATCGCAACAGCGAGCTCTTCACGGCATTCGCGGATCAGTGCCTGTGCCTTGGTTTCACCCGGTTCCACCTTGCCGCCCACAAATTCCCACAAAAGACCTCTCGCCTTGTGTGCCGGGCGCTGACAGATCATAAATTGCTCCCCCTGCCAGATGAGAGCTGCGACAACTTCAGTCATGATTTACCTCTTTTTCTATGGTTTCAATCAAAAAAATCTTCTTTTCAAATCCGCCGCGCTTTTCCGCTTTTTCAGCCCTCACCGCTTCCAGCTGATCCGGTGTGCACCCGTGAGCCACAGCGACGGCACGGATCACCTCCAGCAAATCGGCAAGCTCCTCGATATTCTGATCCCGACGGAATTCCGCCAGCTCCTCATCGAGTTTTGCATCCAGCATGGCAAGATAAGCCGCATCGGAAAGCACCCTGGTTCTGCAATGTCCGCCTGCGGCTTCGATGATCTCGGGAATGCGGTCACGGACAAGTTTATTGTAGGTAATTTTCATGGACGTTCTCCGTTTCCTGTCGATATTGGTCTGATCATATTATATCATGCACGGGCACAGATTGCAATATTTCTTTCATATTTTGTATTTGTTTCAAAAAGACTTGCAAAAACGCTGTTTTTGTGCTATACTGTTCCCACGGGAATTCCCCGAATTCAAATTTACGGAGTATGCTGTTTGAAGAAGAACAACACCTTGGAATCGGTTTTGTAAGCCGGGACATATCGGTCCGGGCAGTGTACAACTCCAATTCCGCAAGCCTCTTTGCGCATTGCGGTCATCAATTACAATGAGGTACAGAACATGAACTATGACTACACCATCCGTCTTGAGACGGAAAACGACTACCGTGAAGTAGAAAACCTGACCCGCGAGGCGTTTTGGAACGTCTATAAGCCTGGCGCGGACGAGCATTATTTCGTCCACATGATGCGCTCCCATCCCGATTTCATTCCGGAGCTTGCGTTTGTGCTGGAAATTGACGGCAAAATTGTCGGCAATATCATGTACACCCGTGCATGGCTGGAGGATGAAACCGGTACCCGCCGTGAAATTCTTTCCTTCGGTCCGCTCTGTGTGGCACCGCAGTACCAGCGGCAAAAGCTCGGAAAGCTTCTGATCGAGCATTCCTTTGCGGCCGCACGCCGCATGGGCTATGATGTGAACATCAACTTCGGCAATCCCGGCAACTATGTCAGCCGCGGCTTTGTCAGCTGCAAAAAGAAGAACGTCAGCTTTGTCATCGACGGCAACTACCCAACAGCATTGCTTGTCTGTGAGCTTACTGCGGGTGCGCTGGACGGCAGAAAGTGGATGTACATTCCCTCCACAGCCGCCGACTGCTGTGAGGACACCGCCGCTGTGGAAGCCTTTGATGCGACCTTCCCGCCCAAAGAAAAAGCGTGGGCGCCGAGCCAGGAAGAATTCTATATTTACAGTCATTCATCGGTCGTTCGTTAAACAGAATGCCGCTGAGGGTTCGCATGATTCCTCAGCGGCATATTTGTTTCATCTCTTGCGGATGTGCGTTTTATTTTGCACGTTCACAGATGATGGTAATCATTTCACCGACATTTTTCATTGCGGTGATTTCCTTCATCTTGAAGCGCATTTTGAACTCGCTTTCCACCTCGCTGATCATGGACAGGTGGGTCAGAGAGTCCCAGCCTTCAATGTCCTGTGCGGTGGTTTCGTCTGTGACAACGATATCGTCCTCTTCAAAAATATCGCGGAAAATTTCGGTCAGTTTTGCGGTAACAACGTCTCTTGTCATGGGGAATGAAATCCTTTCTGTATGTTATTGGGGTTCTTTTACATGAATCAGTGTCGGTATGGGCGTGTACGGCATCGGGAGACGGTACTGCACCGCGCCATCCGCACGGGAAATCTCCTCAAATCCCAGCGTCGGGTAAAGCTCTGCAACCAGCGCATTTTTCTTTGTCGGGATATATTCTGCCGTCAGTGGTCCGTCGACACAGTCGCTGATATGATTGATAATGAACTGCTCCATGCCGCGCTTGAGGACACGGCAGCTCATAAACCAGTTCTCAATGAACCAGCCGTCATCCTGCCGTTTCAGAAGAACAACGGAAATCAGTCCGTGGTTTCCGAATTTATCAGACAAGGTAAAGGCACGTGTGATGTAGTTTTCGTCCTGTGCATACCGTTCCACGTCCGCCGCAGTCATACGCAGTGTGCGGAGATTGAACTGATTGGAGCGCTGGGAAAGCTCAGCGATCCGTTCATACCAGTACGGTGTAAACGGCATACATTCTGCCTGCATATCCAGACTTTCCAGATAAGCGTTATAATCGGTGAAGGTTTTCGACGCTTCCACACGTGCCGCTTCCGCGATATACTGTGCGGTACGCTGTCCGTCCTCCTCCGAATAGGACGATGTTCCAAACAGATTCAGCGACAGCAGATACGACAGCCGTTCTGCCGGATCCTCAGGAAGATCGGGAACCGTGACCGTCGGATGAACTGCTTTGACCTGTTCTCGTTCAAACGGATTGTCATCCAGAAAGACCATCGCGTCAAAGCCGATATTCAGCGTCTGCTGAATGGCGGCAATGTTGGATGCCTTGTCATTCCAGTTGGCGGTAAATACGGAAATATCCTCCATGCGGAGTACCATATCAGGGTGCTTTTCAAAGGGCAGACGCGCATTGGCATCGTCGTTTTTGGAGCAGACCGCAAGGATAATCCCACGGCGGCGCAGTTCCAGAAGCCAGCTTTGCAGTGCGGTAAACGCCCTGCCGTCGCTCAGCTCGCCAAGCTCAATGCCTTCCAGACCGTCGTCTGCGATCACACCGCCCCAAAGCGTATTGTCAAGGTCGAGAATGACAGCCTTTCGAAGGCTTCCGCGCAGAATGGCAATTTCATTGGCGATGCGCTGTGCCAGCAATGCCGTTGCACTGTCGGTGAATGCCATGCGCGCAGCGTGATACAGCCGCTCATCGCGTGCAGCCGCGCCTTCCTGTGCCAATATTTCAGACAGCGGAACAATGCGCAGTGCTTTATCCGCTGCTGCCATTTCGGACAACAGGAAATTCAGCCGCCGCACCTGATACGGGAACGATGCGGGCTGGGAATACGCGTAATCTCCGAACACACCGTCATTGACTGTCGGAAAATCGCAAAGGAACACCGTACAGTTCAAGTGATTGCGGATCAGATGCAGATACGTCTGTATTTTCTGTGCGGTTTTGTCGGCAAAGGCAGTACGTGCAGACAGCGGTTCCATGCGGAAATCCTCAAGCAGCTTTTCAATGCAGAAAAACAGCAGAATATGATCCGGTGCCGCCGCATACAGCTCTGAGGAGGGATCCAGAATCTGTGCGTCAACCTGGTTATATCCGGCATCATAGCATGAGGTATCAAAACCGCGCAGATTCAAAGCACCGGTCAGGGCTGCGGCGATTCTCTGTGTTGCCGCGGTACCGAGAACGGCAATGGACAGCGGCTGTCCTTCATGCAGTCTGGATGCACGCTCCAGCTGACGGTAAGTCACCTGCGTGAACATGAAACGATCTCCTTTCGAGGGTGTGGTTACGGAGCCTGCGTCAGCAGATTGGTGAACAGGCTGACAGGACCGGATGCGGTAAAGGTACAGGTTGCAAACAGAAGGTCGGTTGCTCCGGTTTCCTTGATGAATTCGATGGTGTTCAGCTCGAAATAACGGAGGTCAATGACATAAATATCATCGAACGCGCCGAACAGATAACCGGGGATCGCGTTGCCGAAACTCTCCTTGATGATGACGAGCTTTCTGCCGGTACCGGCACTTGTGGTTACATGCGTGATCTTGTCATCTCCGCCCATGAAGGTACAGTACGCACCGCCGCGGTTGCTCATCGGGATGAAGAACGCGCTGCTGAATTCACCGGTTCCGTCGGGACGGCGATAGGTTGTGGAATGGGTCACACCGGTCG
Source organism: Oscillospiraceae bacterium (assembly GCA_015064785.1). GTDB lineage: Bacteria > Bacillota > Clostridia > Oscillospirales > CAG-272 > RGIG3925. The sequence continues at coordinate 12,982 of SVRM01000049.1, read as the reverse complement.
GTGTATAGTAAATGAAATCCTCGGGATTGTTCAGGAGAACCGGGTCCTGCGTGTAGGAATAGTACATGGAACCGAGGAAGTCCTTGATGGTATGCGACTCAAAGGTGGAAAGATCGGAGAACGGAACACCGGCGGTTTCGGCAAAGGCCTTCGCCGCATAGTAGGCTCCGAGCGGCGACCAGTGATGGTCGGTACGCAGATACAGATCCTCATCCTTGTGTTCAAACAGCGGCGAATATACCTCGACATGCTTGATCTTGCTGCTCAGGTTATCGCGGATGTAATTGCACATTTCCATCTGGCTTGCGTTGTATTTCGCATATTTCGGCGGGCAGTAGAATGCACTTGCCGTCGGAATGACCATGGAATAGACGTTGACCTTACCGTCGAGCGCATCGTAATACTGCTCCAGCGCAGACATATACGTGCGGGCTGCCTTATAGCTGCCGCCGTACAGCGACATGGCGCGGGTACCGTCGATGATGATGCCGTACTGAGACAGATATTCGTCAACCACAGCACCGGCATCGGGATTTTCCGTAACGGTGATGGTACAGGACGTCTTGACGCCGTTGGACGCGCTGAAGGTAACGGTAGCCTCACCGACAGACTTTGCACGGATGGCAAAGTTACCGATGTGTTCTGCAACCGACGCCGGTTCCACCGTAACGGTGACATTGCGGTCCGGATTACCGCGCAGACGCAGACGGACATCAAAGGTATATTCGTCACCGCGGTACATGTCTACATGCTCCTTGTTGACGATGACCTTGATAACCTCGTCATTGGACTCGGTAACAGCCTCTGTAACCGCTTCCGTGACGGGCTCGGTTTCCGGCTGCGGCTCTTCGGTGACAGGCTCAGTGACAGCTTCCGTAACCGGTTCGGTCACCGCTTCCGTTTCGGGAGTGGTGGGTTCGGTTTCCTCGGGCTGCTGTGTAACAGGTTCGGTTTCCGGTGTTCCTGCAACCGCTGCCTCCGCATCTTCCGGGAAGAAGACATTCTCGGTTTCCGCGGTGGTTTCATCCTCTTCATCGCGGATGACACCGGAATTATCATTGACGCCGTACAGCTTGACGTCACCCAGACGGATACCCCACAGACCGCTGATCTGTCCGGTCAGGTCCTTGAAGAAATCACGGCCGGGGATGGTATCGTTATAGTAGGTACTGATATCCGCCGTGAAATCACCGGCAAGATAGCTGGACATAGAAAAGGTCGGGAATGATGCAAGCGGACGCTTTTCGCTGTCGGAATACGCCGGACGCGGAACGACACACAGCAGCACGCTGACCTCCAGTATCAGCACAGAAAATACAGCAATAATAACAAGCTTCAGATTATTCATTGAGAGACTCCATCCTTACCATCTGAAATACAGGAAGGGATTGTTGGTGGCATTGACCAGCATTGTGCTGGAAACGAAGAGCAAAAGCAGGCAGCAGACCGATTCTGCAATGATAAACGCCTTGGAATTTGTCGGAAGTCGCTTTTTCAGTGCGGGAATTACAGGCAGAGACAGCACCAGAGCGGCGATGACCAAAAAGCAGTTGTTGACAAGCGTATTGAATACAATCGGATCATAGATGCCGCCGATGCCAACCAGCCCCTTCATAAAGGTTCCAAGACCGCCGAGATCCTCAAAATAGAAGATACCGTAGCCGATGATGACGCACAGCACCGTGTAGATGTGCATAACAGCGCGCGGAACTTTCTTCAGCCGTTTTCTGCCGATCAGGTTTTCAAGCAGAATGAGAGCGCCGAAGTACAGACCCCATAAAATGAAGTTCCAGTTTGCCCCGTGCCAGAGTCCCGTACAGAACCAGACAATGAACAGATTGAGGTAGCCGCGGCGTCTGCCGAAAATCGGGATCATCAGCAGGTAATCGCGGAAGAACGAACCGAGCGAAATGTGCCAGCGCTGCCAATATTCGCTGATCGAGGCACTGATGAAGGGATAATTGAAGTTTTCGCTGAAATGGAAGCCGAAGATGCGGCCCATACCGATTGCCATGTCGGAGTATCCGGAGAAGTCGAAGTAGATCTGCAAAGCGTAGATGGCGGCGCCTGTCCAGGAGGACAGCATGGTGGTCTGACCGCCGAAGATTTCGCCGACAACGGTACTGAGGGAGTTGGCGACAATGACTTTTTTCGACAGACCAATGATGACACGCATCATGCCTTCATAAAAATCATTGACGGTTGTAGTACGGTCATCGATTTCTTCTGCGATGTCGGTATACCGGACGATCGGTCCTGCGATCAGCTGCGGGAACATGGAAATATACAGCAAGAATTTCCACCACTTTTTCTGAACCTCCGTGGTTTCCCAATAGCAGTCCATGATATAGGAGATTGCCTGAAAGGTGTAGAAACTGATACCGATCGGCAGCCGGATATTGGGTACCGGCAGATCCACAGGCAGAATCAGATTCAGGTTTTCGACGAAAAACATGCTGTATTTGAAGACACCCAGCATCACAAGGTCATAAATCAGTGCGGCAGCCAGCGCGGCTTTCCGCTTTCCCGGCGAGGCTTCCGTATTACCGATCACCAGTGCCAGCGCATAGTTCACAGTCACAGACAGCAGCAGCAGCAGAATGTACACCGGTTCACCGAAGGTATAGAACAACACAGAAAAAACGACGAGCACGCCGTTTCTCCAGTTCAGTTTCGGTGACAGAAAATACGCGATCAGACAGAGCGGAAGGAAGAAATACAGAAAAAACAAATCTGCAAACAGCATGAGAAACTCCTTATGTCAGTCAACAATGTATGTTGCATGTCGAAAAAAAGATATTCATTAATATTATAACGCAGATACGATTTTTTGTCAATGAGATTTTTTACTTCAGAGAAAAGATTTTACAAAGAGATTTTACAAAGAAAACGCAGCCTGCATCTACAGACTGCGATACAATCCCCCAAGAGACCATGTTTCTTTCAGCTGCGTTTCATCGTCCGTGCCAGATACAGCGCATATCCGCCGGTGATGACGGTAAGCAGCACACAGGTCAGAATCTGTCTGCCCGGTGTCACGGCGCTGTCATCGGCAAACGCGCTGAGTGCGTTGAAGATCCCGTGTATCACGATACAGCCGACGATGCTTCCGGTTTTCAGAAAGAGCATCACAAACATCAGTCCCGCAGCTGCGGCATATACCACCTGAAGCAGGTTCGGAAGCAATTCCGCGCCCGAGCCGTTGAACAGGTTGATGATGTGTCCGATGCCAAAGGTGATGCTGCACACAATGACGGCGGATTGGAGGCTGTCCCGTCGCATCGCACCGAACAGCAATCCCCGGAAAATCACTTCCTCCAGAAATCCGACACAGAACATCGACAGGATGTACAGCACGGTTTCCGTGATCCCGTAATGACAGGTCACGCCATACCACAGATTTGCACTCAGCATCAGACAGACGGGAATATAATACAGCATTGACCGCGCCGGTACGCCTGATCTGCAAAAGCCGTATTCCGCAAGCAGTGCGTGCTTTTTCAGAAATACAAACAGAACAACAGACAGACCGAGACCGATTGCAAGTGTCACCGATTTTTCCATTCCCACCGCCGCGGACAGCGCATCTGCCGCGGACATCAGCACGCAGTACGCGATGATCCACATCACAGCAAACAGGATTTTGCTTTTGTCATAGATTCTTTTGAGCATACCAATACCATGCCTCCTGAGTTAATGTCTGATAGTAAGTGTATCATTTTCCGCGCAGAAGCAGAATGCCTTTGACGGTCAAAAGCAGAAATACCACCGTCACAGCATAGGCCTCTCTTGACAGTGCCAGCAGCAGGACTGTCAGAATGCCCAGCAGCATTGAACCATGCACAGTCATTTTTTGCAGCTTTGGCATCTCGCGTCCGCAAAGGACAAGTCTGAGGACACCGCATACCGTCAGTGAAAGAAACATGCTCCAATAAAGAATGCGCTTCCACAGCTGAATCCCTGTATATGCCAACAGCGAAACCGAAAAGATCTGCCCGTTCATCGGATTCGGATACAGCGGCAGAATCATCAGAAGCAGCGTCAAAAGATCCGTCATCCCAAACATCAGACCGCCAATCCGATGCAAATCATCCTGTTTCTCCTGTTCCGCAATGGACAGCAGCTTCTCTCCTGACAGCAGTTCATCGATGGTAACGGAAAAATACCCGGACAATGCCTTGAGCGAATCGATACCGGGATACCCGCGTCCCGATTCCCATTTGGACACGGCTGTTCTTGACACATACAGCGCCTCTGCCAGCTCCTCCTGCGTCAATCCTCTGCTTTTCCGCAGTATCTGTAGTTTTTCATGAAATTCCATACCGCTCCCTCTATTTGTCCGCATCCTGACAGCACAGCAAAACCGTGCCGCGATAGCTCAAAAACATTCCCGCACTGAACAGCACGGCACCAATGATATCCGTCAGCCAATGCACTCCGGAAAACAGCCGTCCAAGCACCATCCCCGCACAAAAGATTCTGGTCAGAATCTTGATGCTGTGTCGGAGGACAGACCGTTTCCATCTGCGGTTTCCGCAAAACACCAATGTCGGCATCACGCACAGCACAAGCAGCGTCGTTGAGGACGGATATGAGGCCTCCATCCGCCCATCAATCAAGATCGGTCTGTAATTGACAGCAACCTCCTCAAACAGCAGATAACAGGCAATGACAACGATGTAATATACCCCCAGAAGCAGAATATCCCGGTCAACCAGCCAGAGCTTGCGCCGCTGTACCCACTGGACAAGACCCAGCCCGCCGAATCCCATACAGACAAGCAGCGGTATCAGACCCAGCCAATCCGTCATATGATACCATGTCATATGCACACCTGTCCAACAATGAAACCGGAGATTGCACGCGGCAAATCCGATCTCTGTTCCGTTTTGCCCGACCGGCCGGACATTGCAGACCGGCAGCAGCAGTGTAAAAACGGCAAATGCCGCAAGCAATCCGATTCCTGTCAGAAGCTGTATTTTCCCATTTTTCCTCATGATGTAATCCTCCCATGCATTCCTGCCCGCAGGCTGATCTGAGAGTAACACATAATCGGTCATTTTGCAAGAACGGTGCTGTCACAACCGTGATACGATCCGTGTCATGCGGTTGTTTCACCAGATAAACGGCAGCAAACGGTATCTGACCCGCTTTTTGTATGCGCTGTACCCTGCAAGACCGGCTTCCAGAACCGCTTCTTCATTGAGGATGCGCACGACAATCACAGGAATATACAACGAAAAACACAAAAGCGCCCACCACGAACCGAGCACAACCGGGATCGACAGGAACAGTCCGACCGTCGCCGCATACATCGGATGCCGGACAACACCGTACAGCCCCGTATCGATGACCTTCTGGTTCTCCTGTACCTTGACGGTCCGCGACAGGTACGCATTTTCGCGCATGACCTCAGCGTACAGTCCGTAGCACAGCAAAAGCAGCACCGACGCGGCAATCACGCACCATGCAGGCACCGCTGACCACCCATACCGGAAATCCAGACCGGCGACCACAAAGCCAATGAGAAACAGCAGCCCGGAGAGTGCCACCACACCGCGCTGCGTCCGTTCCGTTTCCCTGGAATCAAGCCGCTTCTGCAAAAGCGCGGGTTCGCGGAGGAACAGAACAACCCCGAGGATCAGCATCGGCACAAACAACAGTGCCGCAAACAGCCATCCGTTGACATATCCGATGGTCCCGGCAGGCAGGAACAGCAGGATTCCCACCAAAAGCAGACCGGCCAAAAATTTTGTCAGAGCACTGCACAGCAGTTTCACAGAACATCACTCCCGTTGTTTTTCATTTATTATACCACACATCCGCCATTCCTGCAAGAGCTTCCATGCAGAAAGCACCCACATATCTGCATAACGCCGCACACAGATTTTGAGATTCCTATTGAAATTCCACCGGTTCTGCGGTATAATAGGAAGCAGAAAACAACGGATGAAAGGAATCAGATACTATGGAATCCAAACTGGAACAACTGCGCAGAATCAACCTTCCGAACACTGAAATTCTCGATGTCTCCCATGAGGACGGCGAATTCTGGGATCTGAGCGATCTGCCGGCATTTACCCGTGTCCACTGGAAAAACTCCTTCGGCACGGATTCAGTCATTCTCACCGAGCTTTGGATGCCCGATGACTGGAACGGACGCTTTGTCGCACTTGGCAACGGCGGTATGGCGGGCGGCTTGTCCCGTCCGACGCTGGCAGAATATGCCAGACGCGGTTACGCCGCGGTACATACCGATATGGGAACCCGTGACGGACGCCGGCGCGGCATCGGCAACCCCGACGTCTGGAACGATTTCGGCTGGCGCTCCACACATATGATGGCAGCAGTCGGCAAAGAACTCATCGCGCTGTATTATGACCGGAATCCCGATTATTCGTATTTGATCGGTGCATCCACCGGCGGCAATCAGGCAATGAAGATGGTGCAGTGCTTCCCGCACGATTACGACGGTGTCATCGCCGGCGTTCCTGCGCACAACCGTGCGTTTCTCCACGTCTATGGACTTTGGATGTATAACCATCTGACCACGCCAGACGGCAAAAAAATGTTCAAAGACAACGAGATTCCACCGATCACCGCCGCTGCAGAAGCCTTTTTCCGTGAAAACGGCATCGGTGAGCCGGGTGATACCTTTGTCACCTGTCCATATGTCGGCGAGGACACCGTCGACCGCTTCCTTGCATATCTTTCAGAACATGAGCCGTCCTACACAAAGGAACAGCTGGAGGCTCTGCGCGCCATATATGAAGGCCCGCGTGACCCGGTCACAGGTCGGCAGATTTACAATGGGATGCCAATCGGATCGGAAATTTACGGATGCGGTATTCGCGATATGCAGGCAGATGAACCGCCGTTCTATGATCCGTTCGTCTGGCTGTTCGGTGAGGATTACACCGGCTATGATTTTGACTTCCACCGCGACACGGAACGCTTCGGCGATGTCCTGTCTCCGATCCTGGGAGCAAACGATCCCGATCTGTCGCCGTTTGCCGCGCATGGCGGCAAGCTGATCGTTTACTCTGCAGCCTCTGACCCGTGTGTACCGTTCCCGGATGCCATGCGGTACTGTGAACGTGTCTGGGAGCGGTGCGGCGGTTATGATGCGGTTTCACAGTTCTATCGCTGGTTCCTGGTTCCCGGTATGGATCACGGCAACGGCGGTCACGGATGCAATGTGCTTTGGAGCGACGACGAAGGACACGATCTGTTTTATGCACTCTGCCGCTGGAGAGAGGAAGGCATCGCCCCGGATTCTCTGGTCGGCGCACGCATCACAGAAGAAGAAGGCACGGTATTCACCCGCCATCTCTACCCATACGGCTCGGAGCGCTTCCCCAAACAGGGACATGTTCCGACGTGTGACGAATATTATCTGAACAAATAAATCGGAGATCAAAATGGAACCCAGAGATTATACTGTCATCAAAATTGCCGGCGAATATGCAACATTACAGGATACAGATACCAAAGAGGAGCTGTTCATCGCGCTGGCGCTGCTGCCGGAGGGAACCGACCTCGGCACACACCTGCATTACGAAATGTTTTCCTATGAAATCGTCGATCCGTAACAGTTTTGCACAAGAATTCACATTTCCCACTTGATTTTTCGGAAATCCCGTGGTATACTTTTGCATGATTATTCAAAAAATGAGGGGATTTTATGAAACTGTCCGAACTGCTTCAAAAGGATGAGCTGCATCTGTCCTTTGAAGTATTCCCACCGAAAACCGATACCGCATTTGCATCCGTCAAGGCTGCTGTCGAGGAGATTGCCGAGCTGCATCCCTCCTTCATGAGTGTGACCTACGGTGCCGGCGGCGGTACCAGCCGCTACACGCTGGACATTGCCAAAAACATCAAGGAACAGCACGGTGTGCCGACACTGGCGCATCTGACATGCGTATCCTCAACAAAAGAGACTGTGCGTGAAAAAATCGCGCAGATCAAGGAGGCTGGCATTGAAAACGTCATGGCACTCCGCGGCGATCTGACACCGGAAATGGAAGGAGCAGACCGCTGTGGTTGGGCATACCGTCACGCCGTGGATCTGATCCGCGATATCCGCGCATCCGGTGCAGACTTCTGCATCGGCGGCGCATGTTATCCGGAGGTGCATCCGGAAAGCACAACGCAGGCGGAGGATATCCGTTATCTGAAGGAAAAAGTCGATGCCGGCTGTTCGTTTCTGACGACGCAGATGTTCTTTGACAACAATCTGCTTTACAATTTCCTATATAAAATCCGCGAGGCCGGTATCACCGTCCCCGTCATTCCGGGCATCATGCCGATCACCAATGCCAATCAGGTCGCGCGTGCAATCAAGCTGTCCGGCTCCTTCATGCCGCGTCGGTTTGCGTCGCTCGTCGACAAATTCGGCTCCGATCCCAACGCAATGAAGCAGGCGGGTATCGCCTATGCCACAGACCAGATCATCGACCTGTTTGCCAACGGCATTAAAAATGTCCATGTCTACTCGATGAACAAGCCCGATGTCGCGGCAAAAATTCAGGACAACGTGTCCGCCATCATCAAGAAAGGAATATGATATGACCGTTCTTGACTACATAAAGAACCATCCGTTGATTCTGGACGGCGGCATGGGAACACTTTTGCAGGCGCGGGGACTTCAGCCCGGCGAGTTGCCGGAGCTGTGGAATCTTTCTCACCCTGAGGAGATCATCGCCATCCAGAAATCCTACTTTGACGCCGGAAGCAACGTGGTCAACACCAACACCTTCGGTGCCAATCCGCTGAAATTTGACCGGGAAACGCTGACTGCGGTCATTCATGCCGCCATCGACTGTGCCCGTGCGGCGCGGGATGCCACCCAAACCCCGCATGAAAAATTCATCGCCCTTGACATCGGTCCGAGCGGAAAGATGCTTGCGCCGCTTGGAGACCTCGATTTTGAAGATGCGGTTTCGCTGTTTTCGACGGTCATCCGCATCGGCGCGGACTACGGTGTTGACCTTGTCTTCATTGAAACGATGAACGACAGCTATGAGACGAAAGCCGCACTGCTTGCCGCAAAGGAATCATGTGATCTGCCGGTGTTTGTCTCCAACGCCTACGGCTCCGACGGCAAGCTGATGACAGGTGCATCCCCCGAGGCAATGGTCGCCATGCTGGAGGGTATGGGTGCAGATGCCATCGGTGTCAACTGCTCCCTCGGTCCGAAGGCATTGGCACCGATCGTCGATGCCTATCTTGCCGCAGCGTCGGTTCCGGTACTCGTCAAGCCCAATGCCGGTCTTCCAAAGGTCGTCGACGGGAAAACCGTATATGATGTATCCCCCGATGACTTTGCCGACGATGTTGCCGCGATGCTCCAAAGGGGTGTCCGCATTGCCGGCGGCTGCTGCGGTACAACACCCGACTATATCCGTGCGCTGTCTGCCCGTGCTGTGGATTTCACGCCGATTCCTGTTACCAAAAAGCAGTTTACCCGTGTTGCGTCCTACACCCATGCGGTGACATTCGGCGACGATCCGCTTCTGATCGGTGAGCGCATCAACCCGACGGGCAAAAAGAAATTCAAGGAAGCCCTGCGCGCGCACGATATGGACTATATCTACCGCGAGGGTCTTGCGCAGGCGGAATGTGGTGTCCACATTCTCGACGTCAACGTCGGTCTGCCGGAAATCGACGAGACGGCGGTGTTGAGTGAGGCTGTCTGCGGACTGCAGGCGATTCTCGACACGCCCCTGCAGATCGACACATCCAATCCCACAGCGATGGAAGCCGCACTGCGCCGCGTCAACGGCAAAGCGCTGATCAATTCGGTCAACGGCAAAGCCGAGGTCATGGACACAATTTTCCCGCTCGCAAAGAAATATGGCGGCGTCATCATCGCGCTGACGCTCGACGAATCGGGGATTCCCGCGACAGCAGAGGGACGGCTCGACATTGCACGCCGCATCCTTGCCCGTGCGGCAGAATACGGCATTAACAAAAAGGACATTGTGTTCGACCCGCTCGCGCTGACGGTTTCCGCCGATGACCGCGCCGGTATCGAAACGCTCCGTGCGGTGAAGATGATCCGCGAGGAGCTCGGCTGTCATACCTCACTCGGTGTTTCCAATGTGTCCTTCGGTCTGCCGATGCGTGATCTTGTCAATGCATCGTTCTTCACACTCGCGCTCGGTGCAGGTCTGTCTGCGGCAATCATGAACCCGTATTCTGCGCCGATGATGCAGTCGTACCATACCTATCGCGCACTGCACGGGCTGGATCCGTCCTGCGTCGGGTATATCGCCTATACGCAGTCACTGCCGGAATCGCCTGCCGCGCCGACCGCATCCTCTGCCGCACCTGCGGTGCAGAAGACACAGACAACATACGGCTCGGCATTACAGGAAGCGATTGTCCGCGGACTGCGTGACCGTGCAGGTACGCTGACATCCGAGCTGCTGGCACAGGGTGCAGATTCGCTTGTCCTTGTGCAGGAGGAAATCATTCCCGCGTTGAATACGGTCGGTGAGAGCTTTGAGAAAAAGACCGTCTACCTGCCGCAGCTTCTGATGAGTGCGGAGGCGGCAAAAGCGGCGTTTGAAGCGATCAAATCGGTCATGCAGAAGGACGGCGGAACCGCGTCCGTCAAGTGTCCGTTCGTGCTTGCAACCGTCAAGGGTGACATTCATGACATCGGCAAGAATATCGTGCGGCTTCTGCTCGAAAACTACGGTTACGCTGTGTCCGATCTCGGTCGTGATGTCACGCCGGAAGCGGTCTGTGACGAGGTACTTCGCCTGCACGCGCCGCTGTGCGGGTTGAGTGCGTTGATGACCACCACCGTTCCCTCGATGGAAGAAACAATCAAGCTGCTCCGCGAGCGTGCACCGTTCTGCCGCATCGTTGTCGGCGGTGCGGTACTCACGCAGGAATACGCCGATGCCATCGGGGCGGATCAGTATGCAAGAGATGCGATGGAGACGGTGAGGTATGCGGAGGAAGTTTTTGCGGTGCTGTAAGTTCGCAGAAACAATCCAATAAGTCTGTATGGACGACCATTGGTCGTCCTGGGAATAGAAAAGACACATCCTACAGAGAAACTTCTCCACAGGATGTGTCTGATTTTTTATAAAATTTCAGGGTAAAAGTTTTTGCAAACTTTCCATGAAAGTTGTGCTTTCTTTCAAAAAGCGACCGTATTTTCTCTTACTTGCAAGCCTCTTCGATAGCAACTGCACAAGCGACATGTCATTCGGAACAAACAAGTTTGTTCCAGACCATCGGGTTGTTACCTGCGCCGATGAGATGCCGGGGGTACAGAAAAGGCTTTCTTACTTGCAAGCCTCTTCAATCGCAACTGCACAAGCAACAGTCATACCGACCATCGGGTTGTTACCTGCGCCGATGAGACCCATCATTTCGACGTGTGCCGGAACGGAGGAAGAACCTGCGAACTGTGCATCACCGTGCATACGACCCATGGTATCGGTCAGACCGTAGGAAGCGGGACCTGCTGCCATGTTGTCGGGATGGAGGGTACGGCCGGTACCACCGCCGGAAGCGACGGAGAAGTACTTCTTGCCGTTTTCAAGCGCCCACTTCTTGTAGGTACCTGCAACGGGGTGCTGGAATCTGGTCGGGTTGGTGGAGTTACCGGTGATGGAAACATCAACACCTTCGTGACGCATGATTGCAACGCCTTCGAGAACGTCGTTTGCGCCGTAGCACTTAACCTTAGCCTTGTCGCCGTCGGAGTATGCCTTTTCGTAAACGACAGTCAGCTCGTCGGTGTAGAAGTCATAATCGGTGCAGACATAGGTGAAGCCGTTGATTCTGGAGATGATGAAAGCAGCGTCCTTACCAAGACCGCAGAGGATAACGCGAAGCGGTTCTTTTCTGACCTTGTTCGCGGTTCTTGCGATACCGATTGCGCCTTCAGCAGCTGCGAAGGATTCGTGACCTGCGAGGAAGCAGAAGCACTTGGTTTCTTCGCGGAGCAGCATTGCTGCGAGGTTACCGTGACCGAGACCGACCTTTCTGGTCATAGCGACAGAGCCGGGGACACAGAATGCCTGCAGACCGATACCGATTGCTTCAGCAGCGTCAGCAGCGTTGGTAACGCCCTTCTTCAGTGCGATTGCACAGCCGAGGGTGTATGCCCAAGCAGCGTTTTCAAATGCGATGGGCTGAATGCCCTTGACGATTGCATCGGGATCAAAGCCCTTTGCCAGGCACAGTTCTCTTGCTTCTTCGAGATCCTTGATGCCGTATTCCGCCAGACACTTTTCAATACCGGCAAGTCTTCTTTCCTTGCCTTCAAACTTTACACTGTTGTTTGCCATTGTACGTGTCCTCCTCTCTTAGTTCTTTCTCGGATCAATGTACTTGACAGCTTCATTGAAACGGCCATAGTTCTTGATGTTGGATTCAAATGCTTCCTTGGGATCGGTGCCTGCCTTGATGGCATCCATCATCTTGCCAAGGTTGACAAATTCGTAGCCGATGACTTCGTTGTCAGCATCCAGACCGAGGCGGAGGATATAGCCTTCTGCCATTTCGAGGTAACGGACACCCTTTTCGCGGGTTGCGAAAATGGTACCGATCTGGGAACGCAGACCCTTACCGAGGTCTTCGAGGGATGCGCCGACAGGCAGACCGTCTTCGGAGAATGCAGTCTGGGAACGGCCGTAAGCGAGCTGCTTGAAGATTTCGCGCATAGCAACGTTGATTGCATCGCAGACGAGGTCCGTGTTGAGTGCTTCGAGGAGGGTCTTGCCCTGCAGGATTTCGCCTGCCATAGCAGCGGAGTGCGTCATACCGGAGCAGCCGCAGGTTTCAACCAGAGCTTCTTCGATGATACCGCCCTTGACATTCAGGGTCAGCTTGCACATACCCTGCTGAGGTGCACACCAGCCGATACCGTGAGACAGACCGGAGATGTCCTTGATTTCATAAGCCTTTACCCATCTGCCTTCTTCCGGGATGGGAGCGGGACCGTGCTTCGGGC
>SVRM01000048.1 GCA_015064785.1 Oscillospiraceae bacterium | reverse complement strand
GGGCGGCGATTTCAGACAGCTGCATCATTGTTGTGTTCGTGTTCATGGTGTTTTTCTCCTTTACGGTAATGTAATGATCTGACAAAAGAAAAACAGACTCGTCTCATTGCTTTGAGACGAGTCTGAAAAAATCATACCCGCGGTACCACTCAAATTGCACGATGGTTATCGTGCCGCTCTCGGACGCTGTCACGTCCTATGCTTTTACGCAGCAATCACGGAAGAACCTACTCAGGAAAGTACCCTTTGGGATCTCCGGCTCGGAAGTGATGGGATTTGCACGCGTCTCTTGTCGGGATTTCACCGTCCCCGACTCTCTGTGAAGGGATGTTATGCATCCGTCTTCGTCATAGCCTTTTTTCTTTTGTTGTCAGTAATTATAGCACAATGCTATCCGCTTGTCAAGAGGTTTTTGAAAATTTTTCAGGATTTTTATTCAGAATTTTCCGATTATTTATTCAGGCCCAGCAGTTCGGCAGAGGTCTCCTTCATCTTGTATTTCAGGATCTTGCCGGCGGCATTCATCGGGAATTCTTTGACAAACATGAAATATCTCGGTACCTTATGCTTCGCCATATGGGAATTGCCGTATGCGCGCATTTCCGCCTCGTCAGATTCCTCGCCCTTCTTGAGGATAATCCATGCACAGCATTCCTCGCCGAAGGTCTTATCCGGAACACCGACAACCTGCACGTCACGTACTTTTTCGTGTGTCAGATAGAATTCCTCAATTTCTCGCGGATACAGATTTTCACCGCCGCGGATAATCATGTCCTTCAGACGACCTGTAACCTTGTAGTAACCATCCGGTGTGCGGCAGCAGATGTCACCGGAGTGCAGCCAGCCGTCCTCATCAATGGTTTGTGCTGTTGCCTGCGGCATCTTATAATAGCCCTTCATAATGTTGAAGCCGCGTGCGACAAATTCGCCGTTCTGACCGTCGGGAAGCTCCTCTCCGGTTTCGGGATCGATGATGCGGCACTCAACACCGGGGAATGCAGAACCGACCGTTTCCACACGGTGATCGATGTCTTCATTGACCTCACCCATCGTGCATCCGGGAGACGCCTCGGTCTGACCGTAAACTGACAGAATTTCCGTCATGTTCATTTCAGCAGCAGCACGGCGCATCAGATCGGGCGGACAGTTTGCGCCTGCCATGATACCGGTACGAATGTGAGAGAAATCGGTCTTTGCAAAGTCCGCGTGGTTGAACATTGCAATGAACATCGTCGGAACACCGTTGAAGCAGGTGATCTTTTCATCGTTAATGCAGGCAAGCGAGGACTTGGGTGAGAAATACGGAATCGGACACAGCGTACCGCCGTGCGTCATCAGATTGGTCATCGACAGAACCATACCAAAGCAATGGAACATCGGTACCTGAATCATCATGCGGTCCGCAGTGGAGATATCCATACGGTCACCGATGCACTTACCGTTGTTAACGATGTTTCTGTGTGTCAGCATAACACCCTTGGGGAAGCCGGTCGTACCGGAGGTATACTGCATGTTGCAGACATCGTCAGGACGGACAGCAGCCGCACGGCGCAGAACCTCCTCACGCGGAACCATGGACGAACGCGCCATCATTTCATCCCAGTCAAGGCAGCCGTTCATCTTGAAGCCGACGGTGACGATGTTGCGCAAAAACGGCAGCTTGCGGGAATAGAGCGGTTTGCCGGGTGTATGGTTCTCCAGTTCCGGACACAGTTCTTCCATGATGTCCTTATAATTGGAATCCTTGTAGGATTCGATCATGACGAGCGTATGCGTGTCGGACTGGCGGAGCAGATATTCCGTTTCGTGAATCTTGTACGCGGTATTGACCGTGACCAGAACCGCACCGATCTTAACGGTTGCCCAGAAGGTGATAAACCATGCGGGAACGTTGGTTGCCCAAATGGCAACGTGATGACCGGCCTTGACACCGAGGGATATCAGAGCAGCAGCCGCTCTGTCAACATCCTCGCGGAACTGTGCATATGTTCTTGTGTAATCGAGCGTTGTATATTTGAACGCATACTGGTCAGGATAGCGTTCAACCATTTCATCCAGCACCTCAGAGAAGGTCAGGTCCACAACATCAAACTTCTTCCACGGATGCGTACCCGTCTTCGCACGGTTATAATATACCGTCTTTTCGCGGCTGCTCTTCTTCTCATACTTTTCGATGAAGTTGGAAAAATGCGTCAGGACAATGTCGGGATCGGTGATATCTTCATTCCAATCAACGCAGACATAAGCGTCGTAGTTGAGCGAACGCAGTGCATTCATGAACAGCTCAACCGGCAGGGTTCCGTCACCGATGAGAACATCGCGTCCTTCCAGTCTGTCACCGATGCGGACATAGCTGATATACGCACCGAGCGTCTGGATCGTGGTATCGGCGGATTCCCCTGCTTCAAAGAAAGTCGCACGGACATTCCATGCAACACCGAGTGCCGCAGTTTCAAACAAATTGATGATGTCCAGCACACGGTCGGTTTCCGCCAGTGCGCCAACGGTTTCAAACAGAATCGAAATGCCGTACTTTTCTGCAAGCATGATGGCATCAGACAAAACTGCGCGCATGGCAGTCTCAGGCAGAATCTCCTCCATCCGAATAATCACAGCAGGCACAGAAGCAGCCGCCGCTGTATCCACATAGGCACAGACGGATGCGGCATCGGTTTCTGCGGTGATAGAATCGGGATAGGTAATCGCAGCAATCGCAATATGACGATTGATCAGCTTGCGCTTCGAATCCGCTTGCTTTGCTGAATGAAAAATACTGTCGCTATGCGAGGCCGCTTCCTTTGCGGTGTCAAAAATCTCAACA
The DNA here is from genome assembly GCA_015064785.1 of Oscillospiraceae bacterium. Taxonomy (GTDB): domain Bacteria; phylum Bacillota; class Clostridia; order Oscillospirales; family CAG-272; genus RGIG3925. Next base: position 24,459 of record SVRM01000048.1, on the reverse strand, counting down.
CCGGCAAAGCCGTATTCCGCAGTTTTATTGCAGAGGGAGAGGAAGCTGTCAGCAGAAACATGTTTTGTGGAAAATGCGAGTTTCATTTGTTTCCTCCCAATATCAGTTTTCTTCGTAGATGATCTTGTTCAGTGCGTTCATGTAGGCACGGATGCACGCACCGATGATGTCGGTGGAAATACCGTTGCCGGAGTACAGCTTACCATTTGCACGGAGACGGATGAGCGAAGAACCGACCGCTTCTCTGCCCTTGGTGATCGCATGAACCTGGAAGTCATCCAGTTCGTAATGATGGCCGATGATCTGTTCAATGGCATGGAATGCCGCATCAATCGGACCGTCGCCGATGGAAACACCGGAGATCTTTTCACCGTCACGTTCCAGCGTGACGTTTGCCGTTGCAGTAATGATGTTGCCGGAGTTGACAACGTAGTTGACCAGATGATAGGTCGAGGGAACCTGCATGGCAGCCGATGCCACAATGGCCTCCAGCTCACGGGATCCGATGGAACCCTTCTTTTCTGCAACACGGCAGAATTCTTCATAGACACGGCCATTGTCTTCTGCACTCAGCTCATAACCAAGGCTCTTGACGGCCGCTGTGACTTCCTCACAGGTATTCGATGCATTGAGCAGTGCTGCCTCTGCATTCTCCGCGATATCCGTTTCCTCATCGGTCGCTTCTGCTTCAGCAATCGCTGCCATGGTCTTATGAATCGCAGTAATATCGAGCGCACATGCAATATCCATCGCTTCGCCCTTTGCGCGGTAAATATCGGCAAAGACATCGATGCTCAGATACTTGCCGGCACCGCACGCTGCCTTGATACCGTCAGCGCCGGCACGGATTGCAGCAACTGCACAAGCAGCCGCAAGGTTCAGCGCATCGGACGGTTCCACATAAACAGGAAGTGCACAGCTGCTCTTGACGGATGCAATCAGTGCTGCATAATCCTCTGGGAAGAATGCGCCGGAGTCGTCGCACAGCGTGACGGATGCTGCACCGGCTTCAGCGGCAGTCTGCGCACATTTTGCGGCAAATCCCTCCTCTGCACGTGTTGCATCATGGATCACCAGCTCAACATTTCCGCACAACGCTGCGGCTGCACCGACAAGTGCAGCGATCTTTTCTGTCATCTGCGGTGCCTTGACATGATATTTATATTCCATCTGCACCGTGGATGCAGAAATGACGATCTGAAGCACCGGCTTCTTTGCGGATCTGATGACATCCCACGCTGCTGCAATTTCCTCCTCAGTCATACCCGCATCAATGGCAACCGCGCAGTTCACAGCGGTATCAGCAATGGTACGATAAACAACTGCGTCAGCCTTGGAGCCGTCCATCGGCGGAAGCTCAATGCGGTCAATTCCGGATGCATCCATGGACTTGACGATCTGGAGCTTTTCGCGGAAGGACAGAGACGTCTTCTTTTCTTCTGCGGCGATGCGCAGGGTAATGTCGGATGTAACAATGTTTCTCATGTTGGCAGTTCCTTTCTGCTTGTTTATATTCGGTGCAGTTTTGTGCACCGTCAGTGAAAATGTTTCCTTTGCGGTATTTCTTTTGAAAACAAAAAGAAACCCGCAAAGACTGTAATAATCTTTGCGGGATGATCAACAAACAGTTGTATTGACCACGGTACCACCCGTATTGCAGTATTTCACGCACAGTGAACACTGCCGCCTCATGGAGTTCCACCAAACCCCTGACCTGTAACGGGATCACCCGGAATTCCATACAGGTTCCCACGGGAACGTTCCGGAATTCTGCTCCGATACGAGACAGCGAAAACCGTGTTTACCGTCTCACACCAACCGACGGTTCTCTGGAAGAACAGCATTGCTTTCACTTAATATCATCAACGCATTTATTACCGTTTGAAAACGATGGTACTATTATAATCGATAAATATGCGTTTGTCAAGGGGTTTTCAAAATTTCAGGTAAATTTTCAGGAAATTTATTCTGTTTTGGCGTGAATGTATGCATTTTCAAATGCATCTGTGCTGTCGTAGCGGCAGACAGCAAGCCCTGCCTTGTCATACTGTGCTGCATACTGCTCCATCGCCAAACGAAACGCATCCACAGCAGCACCCGGTATGCTGTACGCTGACGCATCAAAGGAGTGCGGGAGCAGCACATTCACCGCTCCTCCGACTTCCTCAAAGAACAACTGTGCCGATGCAAGCGTCATCTGCGAAAGATAGCGGTCATCGGTGGCAGCTGCCCGGCTGAGTTTATTCTGATAATTGGAAACAAGCTCCTCGTAGGTTCCGCGCAGATGCTCTGCATCTGCTGGCGCACGCGGGCAGACGTTTTCGAGATGCGCAGAAATCCACCGCTCCGTATTGCGAATCAGAGTCATTGCCGCCATCTGTATCTTGTCATACGGGAGATCAGTGATCAGCGATGCGTGCAGTGAGAGAAACGCATCCGGCAAAGACGGAAGATGTTCAAGCTCCGTCGGTATCCCGCGAACGCCATGACATACCACCGCGTGATTCAAAAGATACACCGCGGATGAAAGCGCATGGAGAATTTTACAAACGGCATATGGATAACCGCCGCTCTCCCCTGCCGCAGCAAGATCAAAATATGCCTGTTTTGCCGCTTGGAGATGTCCGACTGCATGTGCACAGTCCGACGCAGTCAGCGGCGACGCAAGATGCCGGCGCAAGATATCGGAAATATCTGTAAAACGCTGATGTGTTGCGTCGTTTCTGCTGTAGACAATCTGAGCATCGAGCAGTTTTGATACAAACGGGGATTCATATGCAGCCGCATTCTCCAGATGCTCCCAGGTATGACAGTACAGATCGTACCCGACATCTCCGAGAATAAAGCAGTGCGACAGCGCAAACCCACGATCGTCGCCGATGACAATCAGCAGATCAAGATCCGATTTTTCATGGTAATCCCCGGATGCAAAAGAACCGGTGACGGCAATCAGATCAAGCGCTGCCGGACACAGCCGTTCCGCGCGCGCCTTGACCGCTTCGATGATGCGGTTGTTTTTTTCAAACAACGCCTGTTTTGTTTGTTCGTTCATGGTCAGTTTTCAAATTTTTGTTTGGCGTATGCCTTATACCGGACAATCCCAAACCCTTGTCCCGAACGCGCGGTATATCGGTTCCCAGATATCGAACTGGAACGCGATATTGTCGACATGGTGACTGTCGCTCGTAAAGATGATCGAACCGCCCTGCGAAGCGATATAGCGCATCATCGGCATCGGCGGGTACGGAGAGGTTCTGTAGCCGCGGGAAATGGCACCGGTGTTGACCTCAAACGGCTTTCCATAGGGAATCAGCCGATCGATGGCATCGGTGTAGGCACGGCGGTAGCGAGGATTTGTGATATCGAGATCCACGCCAACCTCACAGAACTTCGAGATCAGATCAAAATGACCGATGATATCAGCGTCTGTTGTGTGTACAACGTCACCCATGCAGGCAAAATATGATTCACAAGCTGCATAGAAGTCGCCGCCGAAGCCGTCGCGAACACCGCCCAGCAGCTGGTCCTTGTGCTCGTCAATGGGGGTATACTGATCGTCCCCCCAGTGCAGGTAGTGGCAGGAACCGATCACATAGTCAAAGTCAGCAATCGGCTTACCGCCAAAGTAGTCCTGCTCCACACCGCAGAGTACACGGATACGGTCTTTATACTTTTCCTTGAGCGCATAGACTTCTTCACGATACTGCATTGTTTCCTCGACAGACATGCAGTAGTGACCGTCAAATGCGGTATAACCGTGACCGGACAAACCGACAATGGTCAGTCCCTTTTCGATTGCGGATTGGATCATTTCCTCCGCTGAAAATTTTCCGTCACAGTATTTGGTATGCATATGAAAGTCAGATCGGATCATGATGTCATTTTCTCCTGTTTTACTTTATGATCGATGATATGGCGGGATGCCAGTTCACGGTGTACATCTTCAAGCGAAATTTCCATTTCGGTCATCATGACCATAATGTGGTAAGCAAGATCGGCAATTTCATAGACGGTTTCCTTCTTGTCCTCCGCCTTTGCGGCGATAATGACTTCCGTGGATTCCTCACCGATTTTCTTCAGAATCTTGTCGATTCCCTTTTCGAACAGATAGGTCGTGTAGGAGCCCTCGGGCTTTTCGCGTTTTCTGCCGTCGAGCAGCTCCATCAGGCCTTCCAGTGTAAAATCATTGCGGGTTTCGCTCTGATAAATCGGATTGGTAAAGCATGAATCGGTTCCCATATGGCAGGCAGGACCGTCCTTTTCGACCTTGACAACGAGCGCATCGCCATCGCAGTCTGCCGTGATGGACACAATGTGCTGATAGTTGCCGCTCGTCTCGCCCTTGAGCCAAAGCTCCTGTCTGGAACGGCTCCAAAGACACGTCAGCTCGCGTTTCATCGAAATATCGAGGCTTTCGCGGTTCATATAGGCAAGCGTCAGCACCTTGCCGGAAATTGCATCGACGATAATTGCGGGAATCAATCCTTTTTCGTCAAATTTCAGATCACTTATATTCATATTCGGTATGTTTCCTTTTCTGTCGTTTCAAAGTCTCATCGGAATGCCTTCGTCCGCCAGTCTGCGTTTCAAATCGGGAATGGCAACCTCACCGAAGTGGAAAATGGATGCCGCAAGACCGGCATCGACACCCGGCAGGGTTTTGAACAGCGTGACAAAGTCATCCATACTGCCGGCGCCGCCCGATGCAATGACGGGAACATCGACTGCACGGCAGACCGCGTCGAGCATTTCAAGGTCAAAGCCCTGCTTGACACCGTCGGTATCGATGGAGTTGAGCACAACCTCACCCGCTCCGTTGTCGACACAACGACGAATCCAGGAAATTGCCTCCATGCCGGTGTTCTCACGTCCACCTTTTGCAAAGACACGGAACACACCGTCGACGCGCTTGACGTCAGCGGAGATGACAACGCACTGGTTGCCGTATCGCTTCGCTGCTTCATAGACGAGATCGGGATTGCGGATCGCGCCGGAGTTGACGGACACCTTGTCTGCACCGCACTTCAACACGCGGTCAAAGTCGTCGAGCGTATTGATGCCGCCGCCGACAGTCAGCGGGATGAAGATTGTGCGTGCGACCTCACAGAGAATGTCGGTGAACAGTGCACGTCCCTCGGCAGACGCGGTGATGTCATAGAAGACCAGCTCATCCGCACCGCAGTCGGAATAATATTTTGCCAGCTCGACAGGCGAGGACACATCGTTCAGACCAAGGAAGTTGACCCCCTTGACCACACGTCCGTTTTTGACGTCGAGACATGGGATAATTCGTTTGGTAATCATTTCGTTACCTCGATAGCTTCTTTGAGATTGATCGCACCGGTATAGTACGCTTTGCCGATGATCGCGCCGTGCAGACGCATCTCCGACAGTGCCCGGACATCGTCGATCGTCGATACCCCGCCCGATGCAATAAAGTCGATGGTATATGTCTCGGACAGATGACGGTACAAATCGCGGTTCGTACCGATCATCGCACCGTCGCGGGAGATATCGGTGCAGATCATCGTTTTGACGCCGATGTCCTGCATCTTTGACACAAACGCATCCACGGTCAGGGCAGACTTCTCTGTCCAGCCCTTGATTGCGGCATATCCGTCCTTGAAGTCGGCACCGACGGCAATGTGCTCGCCGTAAGTCTTGACGGCCTCACGCAGGAACGCTTCATCGGTGACAGCCGCCGTACCGAGAATCACGCGGTCAACACCGGAGGACAGATACGCATCGATGACAGCCATCGAGCGGATGCCGCCGCCGACCTCGGTAAACAGATCGGTGTCTTCCACAATGTTCTTCACGACGGACAGATTCGGTGTTTCACCGGATTTCGCACCCTCAAGATCAACGAGATGCAAGTGCGTCGCTCCCTGTGCGGCAAAATCATATGCGATTTCAATCGGGTTTTCGGAGTAGACCGTCATTTGTGCATAGTCGCCTTTGTAAAGACGAACTGCCTTTTTTTCAAACAAGTCAATTGCGGGATAAATAAACATCACTTACCCCTCCCTTTTGTATTCGACAAACGCGCGAAGAATCGCAAGTCCCACAGGACCGCTCTTCTCCGGGTGGAACTGACAGCCAAAAACGTTGTCACGTGCCACCGCCGCTGTCAGATACGCACCGTATTCGGTATCGGCAATGACCGATTCCTCACAGTCCATTGCCGCATAGGAATGGACAAAATAGACGTAATCGCCGTCCTTGATGTATTTGAACAGCGGAGAGGTTCCGTGAAAGCGCAGAGCGTTCCAGCCAATCTGCGGAATCTTCAAATCGGACGGGATTTTCTCGGCAATCGGACGCACCTCACCGGGAATCAATCCAAGACCAGCATGTTCACCGTATTCATAGCTTTTGTCAAAGAGCATCTGCATACCGAGGCAGATACCGAGCAGAGGCTTCCCTGCTCTTGCTTCCTCGATCACCACGCGGTCAAGACCCGTCGCACGAAGCTTGTTTGCCGCATCCTCAAATGCACCGACACCGGGCAGAAGAATGTGATCAGCAGAACGCAGGACATCCTCCTCGGAGGTCACAACAACATCTGCGCCAATGGCATCGAGCGAGCTTTTCAGAGAAAAGAGATTGCCCACGCCGTAATCCACAATGGCTACCATATCAGAGCACTCCTTTCGTTGACGGAATTTCATCGGCAAATGCCGCATCGACCGATACCGCCTGCCGCAGTGCGCGGCCAACCGCCTTGAAGGTACCTTCAATGATGTGATGAGAATTTTCGCCTGCCATCTGGCGGATATGCAGCGTGCAGGCAGAAGCACGGACAAACGCCAGCCAGAACTCCTTGACCAGTTCACAGTCGAACGTACCGACCTTCTCCGTCGGAATGTCGAGCGCGTAACCGAGATAGGCACGTCCGGACAGGTCAACTGCCGCCGCAATCAGCGTTTCGTCCATCGGCAGCATCAGAGATCCATAGCGGACAACGCCGCGCTTATCGCCGAGTGCTTCCGCAAATGCCTGTCCGAGTACAATGCCGATGTCCTCAACAGTATGATGGTCATCAACATCGGTGTCTCCGTGGCAGGTGACCGTCAGATCAAATCTGCCGTGACGGGCAAATAGTGTGAGCATATGGTTCAGAAACCCGCAGCCGGTATCGATTTCGGATTTGCCCGTGCCGTCAAGATTCAGCGACAGCGCAATATCGGTCTCCGCCGTGGTTCTTTTATTTTCGGATGTTCTCATTGGCATCCTCCCGTAATTTCTTTCAAGGCATCCACGAGCGCCTGCATCTGTTCACGCGAGCCAACCGTGATGCGGTTGTGATCCTTGATCTTGTCAAGGGTAAAGTGGCGAACCAGAATCCCACGCGCACGCAGTTCCCGGTAGACAGTATCGCCGTCAATGGTTTCATGTTTGGCAAAAATGAAGTTGGTCATCGAATCCGGCATTGAAAAGCCGAGAGCCTTTAACTGCGCCATCGTCCATGCGCGGTTTTCCATAATCGTGCGGCAATTTGCGCGCGTGTATGCTTCATCCTCGAGCGCACCGACACCAGCCGCCATCGTCATCGCATTGACGTTGTAAGGGTTCGTCGAATACTTGATGGTATTGAGATCCCCAATCAATGCTTTGCATCCGACACCGAAGCCGAGTCTGGCACCTGCCATTGAACGGGACTTGGAAAACGTCTGCGTGACGAGCAGATTGTCGTAGGTGTGGATCAGATCAACGCACGATTCACCACCGAAGTCGACATAAGCTTCATCGACGACAACGACGGAATCGGGATTGGCGCGCAGAATCCGTTCAATTTCGGACTTCGCGAGGAACACACCGGTCGGCGCGTTCGGATTGGCAATGAAGATCGTCTTGTGCAGATCAAAGTAGTCCTCTGTGCGGATGGTGAAATCATCCTTAAGTGGAATTTCGGTATAGGAAATGCCGTTCAGCTGCGCAAATACCGGGTAAAAGCCGTAGGTCAGGTCAGCAAACGCCGCGCCGTGGTTTTTGTCACAGAACGCCATAAAGGCAAAGTTCAGAATCTCGTCGGAGCCGTTAGTGGCAAGCACCTCGTCGGGTTCCACGCCGAGATTTGCCGCAAGGGCTTCATGGAGCCGCTTTGCGGTCGGATCAGAGTAAAGCTGCAAATTCTGCGCTGCTTCTTTTGCATAAGCCTGCGCCTTCGGCGACGGCGGAAACGGAGATTCGTTGGTATTGAGTTTGATGAGGTTCTGAATCCGCGGCTGCTCACCGGGGGTATACGGTGTCAGTGCCGCGTAATCGGAGGAGAAAAATCGGCTCATTATCATATCCTCCTTATTTGTCCTCAAGGCGAATGACAGCACTCTTTGCGTGCGCGGTCAGACCCTCCTGCTTTGCGAAATATTCGACATCGCGCGCGACACGCTCCAGCGCATCATAGGTATAATAGGTGTACTGGGACTTTTTGACAAAATCGTCCACAGACAGAGGGCTTGAAAACCGCGCGGTACCGCTGGTCGGCAGGGTGTGGTTGGGTCCCGCGAAATAGTCACCGAGCGCCTCCGGACAGTTGCGTCCCATGAAGATCGAGCCTGCATGGCGGATGGAATCGAGATAATCGAACGGTGCATCCACGCAAAGCTCCAGATGCTCCGGTGCAATTTCGTTGGCAATGTCAATGACGACGCGCAGATCGTCGGCGACGATGATCTTGCCGTTGTTGTCAATCGACGCGCGCGCAATTTCGGCGCGTTCCAGCTGCGGAATCTGCACTTCCAGTTCCGCCGAAACGGCTTCTGCCAGTGCCATCGAATCGGTGACAAGGACAGCGGATGCCATCTTGTCGTGTTCTGCCTGCGAGAGCAGATCTGCCGCCAGATGACGAGGATTCGACTTACCGTCAGAGACGATCAGAATCTCGGACGGACCTGCGATCATGTCAATGGAGACCTGACCGTAGACCTGCCGTTTTGCTTCTGCGACATACGCATTGCCCGGTCCAACGATCTTGTCGACACGCGGAACCGACTGTGTACCGTACGCCAGCGCGGCAATCGCCTGTGCGCCGCCGACCTTGATGATTGTATCAACGCCTGCAATCGATGCCGCCGCCAAAATGACGGGATTGACCGAGCCGTTCTTTGCAGGCGGCGTCACCATAACAACTTCCTTTACACCGGCGATCTTGGCGGGGATTGCGTCCATCAGCACGGTGGACGGATACGCCGCCGTACCGCCCGGCACATACAGACCCGCACGGTCCACAGGAATGACCTTCTGCCCGACAACAATGCCTGGTTCGTCGTTGATGATAAAGCTGTTGCGCACCTGCCGCTCGTGGAACCGGCGAATGTTGGCAGCTGCCTTTTCCAGTATCTCAAGGAACTTCGGTTCGACCGCAGCACGTGCCGCGGTAATTTCTTCTTTGGTGACAATCAGCGAATCGAGCTTGACGTGGTCAAACTTTTCGGCGTACATATAAAGCGCATCATCACCCATGGTACGCACATTTTTGATGATTTCGGAAACGGCATCGGAAACATCCAGTTCATCGTTGCCGCGGGCAAAGATGGCAGAATTCTCAACCTCGCCGTATTTTAATATCTTAATCATGATGATTTCCCTTCCCCAATCTCGGACAGTTTCTTCACAATGGATTCAATCGCTTCGTTCTTAAACTTAAAGCTTGCCTTATTGGCAATCAAACGTGCGGAGATCGGAACGATTGTCTCCCGAACGGTCAAATGGTTTTCTTTCAGCGTCGTTCCCGTCTCAACAATATCGACAATGACATCGGAAAGTCCCAGAATCGGCGCAATTTCAATCGATCCGTTCAGATGAATGATATCGATATCACGTCCGAGCGACGTATAGTACCGCTTTGCAATGTTGGTAAACTTGGTTGCAACCTTTAAGGTTTTCTGCGGATTGTCGCGGAAATCTTCTTTTGCGGCAACCGCCATGCGGCATTTGCCGATGTCAAGATCGTAAAGTTCGTAGATGTCCGGTTCATATTCAAGCAGAATGTCCTTTCCTGCAACACCGATATCTGCCGCGCCGCGCTCAACATAAATGGCAACATCCGACGGCTTGACCCAGAAGTAACGGACACCGACCTCGGGATTTTCAAAAATCAGCTTACGGTTGTTTTCACGGATGGAAGGACATTCCAGTCCTGCCATCTCAAACATCGTATATACTTTTTCACCGATGCGTCCTTTGGGAAGCGCAACATTAAGCATGGGTTTCAACGATTTCCACTCCTTTCCCGCAAAGACGCAGAAGCTGCTTATAGCGCAGCTTTTCAGGTACTGCCTTTTGTGCTGTGACGGTTTGCCCGGCATCGGTCAGCATACGGACCGTCCCGCGCAGTGCGTCCATATCGTCGTCTTTGGTGTAAAGAATCACAGTATCCACATCAAACTCCGGCTCATCACTCTCCAGCCGCTCCAGAAGATCCAGATAGACAGCAAAGCCGATCGCACCGGACTTTCTGCCCATCTTTGCCATCAGCTTATCATACTGACCGCCCGACAGAATGCCGGTCGGAATGCCCTGAACAAAGCCGCGGAATACAATACCGTTATAATAATTCATATCAGATGTGACGGAGAAATCGATACGAACGACATCTGCCGCACGTCCGTGTCCGAGCGCACCGATCACGGAGGACAGCTCTTCAACGCAAACAAGTGCTGCCGTATCATCCGCGCACAGCTCGCGCAGACGGGAAAGCACCGCATCGGGCGCACCGTAAGTCGATGTGAGTGCGGCAAGTCTCTGCGCCATATCTTCATCCAGCTGCGCATCTCGGCAGAGGGCGAGAATCCCGTGCGTATTCTTTTCACCGACGCACTTGAGAATGGCGGCACGTGTCTCCTCGTCCGGATTCAGACGGTCGATACATGCGGAAACAATGCCGAGATGCGAGACGTCCAGTACACATGCATCCGTGACAGCAAGCAGACTTTCCGCAGCCAGCATCAGAACTTCAGAAATACAGTAATTGTCAATCGCACCGACGCATTCAAGCCCTACCTGCATGATTTCCTTGAACTGATGAGAGCCCTTGGAAACACGGTATACATTTTCATTATAGTAGACCTTCTGGACAACACCTTCCGTGTCACTGCCATTTTTGATGATGGACAGCGTCACGTCGGGCTTGAGCGCCATCAGACGTCCGTTTGTATCAGTAAAGGTAATGACGTTGTCCGAGACAAGAAAATCCTTGTTGCGGACATACAGCTCATATTCCTCGAATTTGCTCATTTTATACTGCGTGTAACCGTATTTGCGGTACAGCGCACGCAGTCCGAAAACTGCTTTTTCTTCATATTTTAATACAGAATTGTACTTTTCCATTATGGGATCCTTTGACAAACAGAAATGTCACCGGTCTCTCGCCGATGCTTTATTATTTTAGCACTTTACTTCGCTAAAGTCAATAGATTTCAGAACATTTTCGTTTTTTGTATATTTATATAAAACCAGACTGTCGATCACTGCATTTTCCGTGAAAATCACAAATCACAGAAATAACAAAGAACCGGAGCACGGAATTTCCCGTGCTCCGGACTATTCGTTTCAATCAATATGCGAAGCTGCCTTCGTAAACCCAAACGGTATTGCCGCCGAGCAGAATACGCTCATCAGTGTAATTAACCGTCAGCGTACCGCCGGGGAGCTTGACCGAGATGTCAGTTCCCTTCTCACAGTAGCCGTTTTCGCACGCTGCGACGACAGCCGCAACGGCACCGGTACCGCAGGCAAGCGTCTCACCGTTGCCGCGCTCCCAGACACGGACGCGCAGGGTGGTCTTATTGACCACACGGACAAATTCCGCATTGACTCGATCCGGGAACATATCCGCATATTCAAACTTCGGACCGATTGCGGACAGATCCATAGCATCCAGTGCATCGGTAAAGACAACGCAGTGCGGGTTCCCGACAGAAACACAGGTGATGTTGTATTCCTCGCCGCCGATGACAACCGGTGCATTGATGACGCATTCCATATCAGTATCCACGGGCACATTCTTCGCCGTCAGATCAGCGCGTCCCATATCGACAGATACGGAGCTGACCTTGCCGTCACGGAGATACAGGTGGAGCTTATGAACACCGGAAACGGTTTCAATCGTCAGGTATTCCGAGCGGATATACCCCATATCATATAGATACTTGGCAACGCAGCGGATGTTGTTGCCGCCCATACGACCTTCCGTACCGTCACGGTTGAAGGTACGCATCTTCGCGTCAGCAACAGAGGAACGTTCAATCAATACGATACCATCACCGCCGATACCGTAGTGCGGCGTGCAGTAGCTGACGCACAGGGATTCGGGACAGGTGATCTTGTTATCGAAGTTTTCAATATAGATATAGTCGTTGCCGCAGGAATGCATCTTGACAAACGGAATCTTCTGTCTCCACAGACGCATGTCATTGATGTCGACAAGCTCGGTGTTTGCGCAGGTGAAGCGGGATTCGAGAATTTCCGCAAGTGCATTTGCCGTATCAAGGGAGGTCAGACACGGAATACCGAGCTGCATAGCACGCAGATGAAGCTGCGTGTAGTTGCCAAGGTACGTATCCTTGACGGTACCGGTGTAAATGATATAGTTGAGAGCACCGATTTCCATCAGTTCCTTGATTTCCTGGTTGTCATTTGCGTTGGAAACGGTAATGACATCGATGCCGAGCTGAGAAATTGCCTTTGCAGTGCCGGAGGTCGCATAAACGGTGATGCCGAGATCGTAGAACCGCTTTGCAAGGGAGATGGAATCGAGATAGTCGTTTTCTTCAACAGAAAGCAGGACGCCGCATCTCTTTGCACGGTTGAACGGAACTGCGAGATTAGCCGCGGTCAGGCCCTTGAACAGTGCTTCTGCCATCGTCTTACCGATGCCGAGAACCTCACCTGTGGACTTCATTTCCGGACCAAGGATGGAGTTTGCATCGTTGAGCTTTTCAAAGGAGAAGACCGGAACCTTGACAGTGTAGTACGGCGGTGTTCTGTAAAGACCCGTGCCGTAGCCGAGATCGGTCAGCTTTTCACCGAGCATAACCTTTGCCGCAAGGTCGACCATGGGGACGTTTGTCACCTTGGAGATATACGGAATGGTTCTGGAAGCACGCGGATTGACCTCGATGACATACAGCTCACCCTCGTAAATGAGGTACTGGATGTTGACAAGACCCTTGGTGCCCAGTGCCAGTGCCAGCTTTTCGGAGCAGTCACAGATGGTCTGGATGTGCTTGTCGGAGAGGTTGTACGGCGGGTAAACGGCGATGGAGTCACCGGAGTGGACACCTGCACGTTCGATGTGTTCCATGATACCGGGAATGAGGACATTTTCACCGTCGGAGATGACGTCGACCTCAAGCTCAGGACCGGACATATACTTATCGACGAGAACCGGGTTGTCGATACCGCCGGCAAGAATCATATTCATATAGTCCGTTGTCTGTTTGTCAGAGCGGGAAATGGTCATGTTCTGACCGCCGATGACGTAGGACGGACGGAGCAGGACGGGGTATCCGAGCGTATTTGCTGCGTGGAGTGCTTCTTCCACAGTCTTGACACCCATACCACGGGGTCTGCGGAAGCCGAAGGTTTCCAACAGCTCATCAAATCTTGCGCGGTCTTCAGCCAGGTCAATACCGTCAGCGGAAGTACCGAGGATGCGGACACCCTGCCGGTCAAGGAACTGTGTGAGCTTGATTGCCGTCTGACCGCCGAATGCAACGACAACACCGATGGGCTTTTCAACCTCGATGATGTTCATGACATCCTCGGGTGACAGCGGCTCAAAGTACAGTCTGTCGGCCGTATCGTAGTCGGTGGAAACGGTTTCGGGGTTGTTGTTGACGATGACAACGTCATAACCCATCTGCTGCAGCGTCCAGACACAGTGGACAGAGGAGTAGTCAAATTCAATACCCTGACCGATGCGGATCGGACCGGAGCCGAGAACCATAACAACAGGCTTGCCGGTTCTCTTGAATGCACGGGATTCGCAGACCTTGTCCGCAGTGGAATAGAAGTACGGTGTTTCCGCATTGAATTCTGCCGCGCAGGTATCAACCATCTTATAGCTGAATACGCACTTCTCCGGCATCTCGTCGACGCCGCACAGGCGCTTCAATGCTGAGTCGGGATAACCGAGCTTCTTTGCTTCTCTGTAGTTTTCCAGCGTCAGACCTTCCTTTGCAAGGCGGTCCTCAAAGTTTGCAAGATTGAGCATACGGTTTAAGAACCAGCGGTCAATCTTGGTGATCTCAAAAATTTCGTCGACAGAAATGCCTGCCTTCAGCGCTTCAAACACGGTAAAGAGGCGTCTGTCATTCTGTTCAGCCAGACGTTCACGGACAGGCTTGTCATCCAGCGGCGCCGCATTGAGCGTATCAAGGGAAATCTCCGCACCGCGGACAGCCTTCATCAGAGCCATCTCAAAGGACGTACCGATGGACATGACCTCACCGGTCGCCTTCATCTGTGTACCGAGCTTACGGGACGAGCCTGCGAATTTATCAAAGGGCCACTTGGGGAACTTACAGACAATATAGTCAACGGACGGTTCAAAACAAGCAACCGTCTTACCGGTGATATCGTTGGTGATTTCATCGAGTGTATAACCGAGCGCCAGCTTCGTTGTGATCTTGGCAATCGGATAGCCGGTTGCCTTGGATGCGAGCGCGGACGAACGGGAGACACGCGGGTTGACCTCGATAACAGCATATTCAAAGCTGTTGGGATTCAGCGCAAACTGACAGTTACAGCCGCCGACGATGCCAATGGAGGATACGATATTCAGAGATGCCGCACGGAGCATCTGGTATTCCTTGTCAGAGAGCGTCAGGGCAGGCGCAACGACAACAGAGTCGCCGGTATGGATACCGACGGGGTCCACGTTTTCCATCGAACAGACGGCAATGACATTGCCCGATGCATCGCGCATGGTTTCAAATTCAATTTCCTTCCAGCCGGAAATGCACTTCTCGACGAGAATCTGCGTAATCGGGGACATATCAAGACCGGTACGCGCGATGATGCGGAGTTCTTCTTCGTTGTCCGCAATACCGCCGCCGGAGCCGCCGAGTGTAAATGCCGGACGGACGATGACCGGATAACCGATCTGATTTGCAATCTCAACGGAGGTTTCGACATCATTTGCGATTTCGGACGGAACACAGGGCTGACCGATTTCTCTCATCGCATTGCGGAACAGTTCTCTGTCTTCTGCCTTATCAATGGCTTCGACCTGCGTACCGAGCAGACGGACACCGTACTTCTTCAGCGTACCGTCACGGGACAGCTGCATGGCGATTGTCAGACCTGTCTGACCGCCAAGACCCGCAAGCAGGGCATCAGGACGTTCCTTTTCGATGATACGGCGAATGGTCTGCGGGTTCAGCGGTTCCAGATAAATCGCGTCCGCAAGATTTTTATCCGTCATAATGGTTGCGGGGTTGGAGTTGACAAGGATAACGTGGATGCCTTCCGCACGCAGGACACGGCAGGCCTGCGCACCTGCGTAGTCGAATTCCGCTGCCTGTCCGATGACAATCGGACCGGAACCGATCACGAGTACCTTGTGAATATTTTTATCCTTTGGCATATCAGTAAACCATGCCAGACGGAAATGCATCGCATCTCCGACTGAGCTTCCTTTCTTTGACTGAATCTAAAAAATCTTCTGAATTGAAGCGGAATTTCGGATTATCTTGCGAGCATTTCGAAGAAGCGGTTATAGAGGAACGAGGTTGAGTGTGCACCGCCGACCGTATCGGGCGTAAACTGCAATGTGAAGCACTTCTTTGCAGGATATTCCATACCTTCACAGGTTCCGTCGTTGGCGTTGGTAAAGCGCTCGACACCGACATGGGAAAGGCTTTCCGCATCCACAAGATAGCTGTGATTCTGGGATGTGATATAGGTACGGGTGCCGCCGATCTCACGTACCGGCTGATTGCCACCGCGATGACCGTAGGTGTGACGCGCAATACGTCCGCCAAGTGCCAGAGCTGCCAACTGATGACCAAGACCGATGCCGAATACCGGAACCTCACCGATGATCTTTTTCAGCTCCTCAATGCATTCGGTCAGCTCCTCGGGATTGCCGGGACCGCCGGAAAGAACAACGCCGTCGGGACGGTCAAAGAGGATTGCGCTTGCTGCTGTATTGTACGGAACAACCTTGACAGTACAGCCGCCCGCACACAGAGTCTCAATGAGACTCTTCGTTGTACCATAGTCAATCAGCGTGACACGGTATTTCTCCTCGCCGGCAGCCGGGTAAACCGCACTTTCCTTTACGGAAACAGCCGGAACAACGCCGGTGACACGGTATGCATTGATGCCGTCAAGCGACGCGGGAACCTCGTCGCAGATCATAGCATTCATGGTGCCTTCCTCACGCAGGACACGCGTCAGTTCTCTTGTGTCAATATCGACGATGGCAGGAATTCCATGCTCGGAAAAATATCTTCCGAGTTCATACTGAGAACGGAAATTGGAGGGTGTTTCGCTGATGGAACGGGCGACAAAACCGCGGAGTGCGCATTCGCCTTCAAGATCGGACTCGATGACGCCGTAATTGCCGCACAAAGGGAATGTCCCGACCAGGATCTGACCTGCAAATGCGGGATCGGTAATTGTTTCCAGATATCCGACCACGCCAGTGGAAAACACCAGCTCACCGACAGAATCCACTGCCGCTCCGACGCGTTTTCCTTCAAAAACCATACCGTTGCCTAATACCAAATATGCCATGTGAAACTTCTCTTTGGAAAAAATCCAAAGTCTCCTTTCCGAATATTCTCAGAATGATGCATGAATAAAAAAGCATGAACTTATAATATCTCTATTATATATATTATAATCCCAATCGACAGTATTGTCAAGAAAAACATTTCGGATTTTGGCAATTTTTCGTAATTTTTCTGAACATGAAAAAAAGAGGTCGCTCAGAGCGCCTCCTTTTTGTCATGTTGTTGAGTTATGAAGCTGCATACAGTGAGGCGGCTCCTCCCCTCAGCAATGCTGTCAACACTTAAGTTGACAGCATTGCCTCTCATCGGAAGGAACCGCCCGGTACTGTTTATGAAAATCAGCCGTTGTATGCGTCCTTGTCGCAGAACAGATATACATCTGCATGTGCCTTGAGGATGGTCGCGGGACACTGGGTCGTGATCTTGTCATCAAGCATCTTTGCGATTGCGGCGTGCTTGTTTTTGCCGTTTGCAAGCAGGATGATCTTTTTCGCCTTCATGATCGAGCCGATACCCATCGTGAATGCGCGGGTGGGAACGTCGTCACGGGAAGCAAAGAAACGGGAGTTGGCATCAATGGTATCCTCGGTGAGGGAGGTGATGTGCGTACCTGCGATCAGTGCGTCGTCCGGTTCGTTGAACGCGATATGACCGTTCTGACCGATGCCGAGAACCTGAAGATCAACACCGCCGGCAGCTTCGATTGCCGCATCATAAGCCGCACCCTCTTCCTCGGGATTCTGGGTCAGACCGTTGGGAACAAAAGTCTTTTCCTTATTGATGTCAATGTGATCAAACAGATTGACATTCATGAAGTAACGGTAAGACTGCTCATGGGTCGGCTCGATCGGATAATATTCGTCAAGGTTGTAGGTGGTGACATCCTTGAAGGAAATTTCACCTGCTTCGTTCTTGGAAATCAGTTCCTTGTACATGCCGACAGGCGTGGAACCGGTAGCAAGACCGAGAACACAGTCCGGCTTTGCTTTGACAAGTTCAGCAATCAGTTCAGCCGCACGTGCGGACATTTCTGCATAGTTTTCACATACGATGATTTTCATGGTAGGATTCCTTTCTTTGGTATAAAATGGATTTCTTCGTTTATTATATCATGAATCTTTCCGGAATGCAAGAGGATTTGACAGAAAATCAGATCCGACAGTCAAAATTCTCCCGGTTCTTCTGTGGGTCAAATTCAAACTTATACCGCTCGCCGAGCGCAGCACTTCTCTGCCCGAACACCGATCTTGCATGAAGGAGCGCATCGTCTTCCCCTCGCCATGGGGATACAGCAAAGGCAAATCGGAACGCGTGCGGATGCAGCTCATATTCTTCCTCCGGCTCCGGACCGCAGGAATTGGAGCCAAGTCCGCGCACTGCATAGTCCAGATACAGATGATTGTGTTTCTCATCTTTTATCAGCGCATGGCGATGATCTGCCGCACGCAGAGCCTCCATGGAATAATCATGCACAGCAAAAGAAAATCTGTCATAGGCGGAGAACAAAAGACCACAGTTTCCGTCCCCGATCAGACCGACATATTGGGTATCACAGCGGACACCGTTGTCCTGCGGACGCTCGTAATGCACCGACATCGACGGTACATCTGCGTCAAATTTTCCGATCAGCGTACAGGCTTTTCTGTCAGGATAGTTCTCCTGCCAGCCGCGTCCGTACCACTTTACCGCATCCATCGATTTTTCCGTTTCAAAGGTCACACCGATGCGCGGCAGAACATCCGGCAGCATCCCGTAGGGCTTACCCTCAATGCAGACACTGACCGTACAGTCCGGATAGATTCTGTAAACAATCTCGGCAAAGAAGCCCTGATACAGTCCTTCAAAGACGATCTTTCCGATACATTTCAGCAAGGTCACGCCGCGCTCCTCGGAGATTTCCTGCTTTTCCAGCTGAAAAACAGGCTTGTCAAGATGATGATCGTCCCAGATATCACGGAGGTGCCGTTTGCGGATGCCGCAGATGATGCCGTCATTGTCGGTATTGACACGGTAGAAGGACAACTTCATCGGACGGTCAAGAAGTACCCGCTCACCGCTGGCGATGCGCGACAGCATACCGTCGGTGAAGGTTGTTGTGATGTCGCCGGCAGCCAGTGTGACACGGCGTGCCAAGCCTCCCTCGCCGAGGGAGGAGAACCGCGGAGCGGTGGAGGAAGTAGTATGAGAGGTGCCCTCGCAAAATGCTGAGCCAATTTTCACTCCCTCAGTCGTACTACACACGACAGCTCCCTCGGAGAGGGAACCATTGGGCTCTTCCCTGCCAAGCACGATCTGCGCGTAACCGAGATCACGTTCTCCGGCAAACAGCATCACGTTCAGAAGATACTGCGCACCGGGGATTCTCCGCTCTGGCAGTACGGCGGGATACGGGATTTTCACCGTGTCACCGGGACCGAAGTTCAGCCCGGTTTTTGTACCGCTGTCGAGAACCGTTGTATCTTCATTCAGGCTCCAGATCATGGTAACATTGTCAAGCCGCTCAAAGGAATTGCGGCAGTAGACCGACAGTGCGCCGTCACGGTCCCGGATACGCAGTGGTGCCATCAGATACTTGATTTCATACATCGACGGCTTCGGAGTACCGTCAGAGAAGCAGTAACCGTCAAGTAGAAAGTTCGCCCAGTTCGGACCTTCATCGAAGTCTCCGCCGTAAAGATAAGCCGTTTCTCCGTTTTCCAGCTTCTTAGCAAAGCCGTGATTCTTGAATTCCCAGACAAAACCACCCTGCATCTGCGGCGTTTCGTCGATGACATCCCACATATCGGACAACGCGCCGGGGGAATTGCCCATTGCGTGACCGTATTCGGTCGAGATTGCCGGAAAATCCGATTCCATCTCGGCAAATCTGCGTACTGTTTCCATGTTCGGATAACCGTATTGACGAAAATCGGAGATACGCGGGTTTTCGTTGTCGTCCTGTGCCTGCAAAATCGGTTTTTTATTCAGTCGCGAACGCAGCCAGGCAGCACAGGCATCGATATTTTTTCCGGATCCCGCTTCGTTGCCAATCGACCAGACAACGACACACGTTTCGTTTTTGTCGCGCATATACATCCGCTCAGTACGGTCGAGGAACGCACCTGCCCAGTCATCGTGCTTGGCAAGGAACCCCTGATCCCAGGTCGCACTGCATCCGTGAGATTCGATGTCCGCTTCATCGACGACATAAATGCCGAGTTCAGAGCAGATTTCGTAGAACGCCGGATGCTGCGGATAATGCGAGGTACGGATGGCATTGAAGTTGCAGGCTTTGAGCAGCCCAAGCTCCCGCTCAATCTGCTGGGGATCAATCGCGCGTCCCTTTTCCGGATGGAATTCATGACGGTTCGTGCCGCAGAAGACAATCGGTGCGCCGTTGACACAGAACAACCCGTCAATGATCGCCGACTCTCTGAGACCGACCTTCTTTGTATGGATTTCAATCGGAATATCGCCGCGCAGAACGGTGATGACAAGCTCATAAAGATACGGATGCTCGGCGTTCCACGGTTCCGGCGACGGCAGGTCAAACTTCACTGAATTTTCGTATGCCAGATCACACTTGCGTGTTCTGCGGTCAAAGGTCAGCTCTGCACGCAGATCGGCTGCCCCATTGCGCGGATACAACACAACCGCCAGAGAATCGGTCGTGGTCTTCAACTCATAATCCCAGAGTCCGACCTCGTTTTCAAACAGCAGGTAGACATCGCGGAAAATACCGTTTGCCATCCACATATCCTGATTTTCAAGATACTGCGCATCGGAATAGGTCCAGATTTCCACAGTGATGTCGTTCTCGCCGGGGCCGAGTGCGTCCGTGATATCAAACTCAGCAGGAATGCGGCTGCCCTTGGAAAAACCGATATAGGTTCCGTTGACATAGACGTTGAACGCACCGTCTACACCGTCAAAATGCAGGGTAACAAGGCGATTTTTCGCCTGTTTGGACAGGACAAACTTCCGGCGGTAGATACCGACGGGATTGTCATAGCCGACATACGGCGGATTGAACGGATACGGATAATCGACATTCGTATAGCGCGGAACGCCGCAGCCGCAGAACTGCCATTCAGAGGGTACCGGGATATCTTCCCACCCGGAAAAATCCCCTCTCGCCGCATTGCCATCTTCATAATCGAGGTCATTTTCAATATATAAGAATTTCCATGCACCACACAGCGACTGCACACGTTCGGAGTCTTCCTTTGTGCGGTAGTCGATGCCGGACTTCTGCGCCGGAAGCATCACCGACCGCGCGGGAAGCCGATTTTCATGCTGAATCATCGGATTTTCAAATTCTGGTCTCATTGTCTTCTCCTATTTTTTCAATCTTCTATCCACTGCACAAATGCGGTTTTGTCGGAGGAATTGAATCCGGCCTTCTCATAAAACCGCAGGGTTCCCCTGTCCTTTGCTCCTGTCAGCAGCATCATTTTATAACAGTTCTCACGCACCGCAATTTCCTTTGCATATGCAAGACAGGCTGCTGCATATCCACATCTGCGGTAATCGGTATGCGTCACGACATTTTCAACAAATGCATACGGGCGGACACCGCGTGTCAGATTCGGAATGATGACACAAACGCACGACGACACGAGCTTACCCTCAACTTCTTTGACAATGATATGGTGATTGGGGTCATCAAGAATCGTCTTCCATATACGCACAAGATGTGCATTCATTTCCGGAACCGCGGTTTCATGCAGGTGCAGATACAGCAAAAGCAGTTCGTTCAGCTCATCTTCTCTGATTTCTCTTACCATCGTTGTTATCCTACATCACATTATGCAAATGATGAAAAATATGCTCTGATCTCCGCCGCAGTCGCTTTGACCGAACCGGATATCATCTGATCGGAACCACCACCGCGGCCGTTCAGTGCTGCGGTGATTTCCTTTGCTCTTGCACGGAGCGGGATATCTGCTGCACCCATGACAAAACGGTAGCCGTCAGTGTCAGAGCCGGAGAACACACCGCACAGCCCGCCGCACTTCGGCACACATGCATTGACCGCCGCACGGAGCATATCGTTGTCAGCGTCCTCAAAAAACAGACACAGACTGCCCGCCGTCTGCTCCACCGCCGCCAGACGCACCTCCAGAAGCTCGCGCTTCAGTCGGAGAATCTCCGACTTCTGTTCGGATACCGTATTCTGAACCCGGCAGAATGCCTCGTAGGTCTCCTCCGGCTTTGCAGACAGCGCTTCAGAAATGCGGGACAGCTGTTCTGCGCGCATAGATGCATCGGAAACAGCACGCGCCCCGCAAACCAGCGTCAGACGCATTCCGCCCTTCCAGCGCATGGCACCGATGATGCGGATGATCCCGACCTCACCGGTATGCGCAACATGCGGTGCACAGCAGGCACAAACATCCCAGCCGGTAATTGTGACGATGCGCACATTCTCGGTCAGATCCAGCTTGGCACGGTATTCCATATCGGAAAGAGACGCGGCATCGGGATAGAAAACAACCACCGGTACATTTTCGTACACCGCCTTGTTTGCAGAAATTTCCACCTCTGCAAGCTGTTCATGTGTCAGCGGTCCTGAGGTATCGAGCGTCATCACTTCATTACCAAGATGGAAGCCAACGTTATCATAGCCGTATTTGCTGTGCAGAATGCCGGAGACGATGTGTTCGCCGGTGTGATTCTGCATATAGTCAAAGCGTCTGACCCAATCGATCACGCCCTCCACACATGTGCCGACTTGCAGAGGTGCTTCCACAGTATGATAAACTGTATCGCCGTGTATCTGAACATCGGTGACACGCACGCCGCCGATACTTCCCCGGTCGCTGTCCTGTCCGCCCTGTTCCGGAAAAAACGCAGTACGGTCAAGCGTCACATCATAGGCACCGGACTCCGTCTTCTCGCAGGATAAGACCGCAGCGGTAAAGGTTTTGATATACGATGATTTGTTATAAAGCAGATTTGTCATGAAATTCATTTCCTTTTTTGTATGTATATTTTAATTTTACCACAACAGCGCAAAATACGCAAGGTTTTCTTGACATTTTTTCCAGCATGTGATAAAATGAAAGAAAACAAAACTGTATGGAAGGGTCATTTGCATGAACAAATATTATCTTGAAAAAGCAGACATCAACACCCCCAAGCTCTATGAAACCGAGGTGAGTTCTGACACCGTTGTCGATATTGTTCCCGACGAAACAGCCTTTTTCGGTGTAAAAATCGCCAATGCACGAAAGAATGCAGAGGTTTTTGCGCCGGGTGATACATTCATCCTCGACTTCGGTCAGCATTGCGTCGGTACCCTCTCCTTCCGGATGCGCCATGATGACCGTTATCTCGATGCACCGGTCAAGGTGAAGCTCCGCTTCGGTGAAACAGCCTATGAAATAGCCCGTGATTTCACATCGTACCACGGCGGACTTTGCGCATCGTGGCTTCAGGAAGACATCCTTTCCATCGACTTTCCGGAAATCGTCACCCTGCCCCGCCGTTACTGCTTCCGCTATCTGGAAGTTACTGTGATCTCATCCCCACGCCCGGTGCGCCTGACCGATTTTGCTGTCCGCTGTCTCACCTCCGCCGATTACAGTAAGCTCACGCCGCTGCCCGAGGGTACCGATCCCGTGCTTGCGGAAATCGACCGCGTTGCAGCCAAAACGCTTGCCGACTGTATGCAAACCGCCTATGAGGACGGACCGAAGCGTGACCGCCGCCTTTGGACGGGTGATCTGCGTCTTCAGGCACTGACGGATTGTTACCTGTTCAAAAACGATCGGCTTGCTCGCCGCTGTCTTTATCTGTTTGCCGCGTGTGAGGAAGACGGCAAATACCTGCCCGGCTGTCTCTATCAAAAGCCTGCGGTGTTCTTTGACGATGGCATGGGCATCACCGATTATGCCATGCTCTGGTGTTCCGCGCTCTGCGATTATTGTGAATACACCGGCGATACCGACACGGTACGTGATCTGTATCCCGTCGCACAGCGGCAGATGAATCTTGCCTGCTCCCTGATCGACGAAAACGGCGTTCTCGGATTCCTGGACGGCTGGTTCTCGTTTATTGACTGGGCACCAGCAATCGAGCGCCGTATCCCGTGTGAGGGTGTTGTTCTGTATACCATGGAGAAAATGGCAGCACTTGCTGCAATGCTCGGCGATGATACACACGCAAAGGCATGGTCAGATAAGCTCACCGATACGCGCAAAAAGGCATATGAACGCTTCTTTGACGCCGATCGCAACGCATTTTATAACGCAGATATCGACACACCGCAGTACTCCGTTCAGTCGCAGGCATGGATGATTCTCGGCGGTGTCATCGACGGAACGGCGGGCGTTTCTGTTCTCCGCGATTGCCTGACCTCTCCTGCGTCTCTCAAGCCTGTCACGCCGTACATGCACCATTATGTTGTGGAAGCCATGGTCAAGCTCGGCATGATGGAGGAAGCGATGTCCTACATCAAGTCGTATTGGGGTTCCATGATCGAAAACGGTGCGGATACCTTCTGGGAAGCCTATGACCCGAAAAATCCCGATCTGTCTCCCTATTCCGACCCGATCATGAACTCGTTCTGCCACGCATGGAGCTGCTCGCCGTCTTACTTTATCCGTAAGTATTTTATTTGATTTCCATTAATCGATTGCAAAATTGCATTTTGCAATCGGTTTCATCGGGCTGACGCAGCCCGATGGCTCCCTTTGGTCGCTTTGAAGGTGTCTTTTTGGGCGGGAAACCC
>SVRM01000047.1 GCA_015064785.1 Oscillospiraceae bacterium | reverse complement strand
TCACGTCCTTATGTACACGGGTGATGAACGAGTGTGTTGACGATGAAGTGCGGTATTCTGCAATCTCGATCATGTGTGGTTTGTACCGCGACAAGGGCGACATTCCTCGCGCAAAGGAAATGATCGCACGTCTGCCGCTTGAGATGCAGGGCGAGGAAACGGAGTGTCTGTATGAGCGCGGCGATAATGAAGAATGGTGGTCTGCCGTCCGTGCCAATGTCAACAATCTCACATCGGAGCTGTATATCAAGCTGCGCAATCAGGCACTGTATGCGCCGGTTTCCCATGAGGAACATATCAGACTGCTGAAAAAAGCGGAGAAACTGCTGCAAATCATCTATGACGAGGGAGACTACGGATTTGCAAATTACCATTTGGGTGAGCTATATTTGTGGATTGCCAACCGATACCGTATGATGGGAGATGATAAACACTGTGCTGAATATCTGAAGCGCGGACTTTCCTTTGTCCATGCCTATGATACGCTGCCGGAGGAGGTCATTCATACCTCACACGCTGTGCGTGGTTATATCTTCCGACGCGCCGAGGTATCTTCCGGATATGAGGGGAACGATATGAAGCGGGGACTTGAATATTTGGCGTCACTTTCCATCTACGACGATGTCCGGGATGCCGAATGGTACCGGGAGATCATCGAACGGTTTTCACCGTTTGCATCGGACAGTAAATAATTATCTGTATTGCAGGTATTCCATGAATCGCCTTACAGCCAGAGAAGCTGTTTTGCTGTTTTTCAGAGCAATACCAATATCACGATACGCAGGAATTGTCAGCGGTTTTGCGACGATTTTGTATGGAATCCGTTTCAAAATCAGATTCGGCAGGATGCTGATACCCAGTCCGCTTTCCACCATGGACATAACAGCATAATCATCCCATGTTGTGAAATGCACCTTTGGTGTAAGATTATACCGTTCAAAGATAGCGGAGATTTCTGCTTTCGCACCTTTTTCAAGAAGCATAAACGGCTCATCACAAAGCGCTTCTACCGGGAAAGCATCGCTGTCAGCATAACGGTGTCCTTGGGGGATAATTGCCATAAGCTCGTCTTTCTCTAAAAAATGCGTTTCATACTCCGGCAGCGTGGGTAATCGCAAAAAGCCGAGATCCACTCTGCCGGTATGAATCCATTCTTCAATTTCCGTATAGTCACCAAGAAGCAGTTCATAGTCAATGTTCGGATAATCCTTTTGAAATTCCTTGATAATGTTAGGAAGCCAATGTGTCGCTACGCTTGAAAAGGTTCCGATTCGGATAATGCCGGATTGCAGACCGTTCAGAGCATCGACCTCCATCTGGAGTTTTTCATATTCACCGACGATTGCTTTGGCATGGGGCAGAAGTTTCAAGCCGTCGCTGGTGAGCTTTACCCCCATTTTACTGCGTTCCAACAGCGGAACTTTCCATTCCGTTTCAAGATCGTTTATCATCCGGCTGATACCCGATTGTGAATAGTTTAATATCTCTGACGCTTTTGTAAAGCTGCCATATTCGACAGTCTTTACAAAAGCCATGTATTTGAGTAAGTTTTTATCCATATCAACCCTATATATCTGTAATTGTGATTTATAACATGAAAAACATTCGCTTTTCTCATGACTGATTATATGATATAATATTCCTGTAAATAAAGCAACAGAAGGATAGGAACTTTCTATGAACAAAGCCTTTTTCAAGTATATTCTTGCACTTTTGCTGTTTGGCTCAAACGGAATCGTAGCCAGCCGCATTGATTTGAACAGTTATGAGATTGTACTTTTGCGAACACTGATCGGCAGCCTCTTGCTGATCGCAATTTTCTTTTTGAGCAGAGGAAAGCTGACATTCTGGGAACACAAAAAAGATTTTGCGTTTCTTGCCGTGTCAGGCATTGCAATGGGAACAAGCTGGATGTTTTTATATGAAGCGTATGCGCAGATTGGTGTCAGCATTGCCTCTCTCTGCTATTATTGCGGTCCGGTGATCGTGATGATTTTGTCTCCGCTGCTGTTCAAAGAAAAACTAACCTCCACAAAAATCATTGGCTTCCTTGCTGTGCTGATTGGCATAGTTCTTGTGAACGGTTGCGGAGCAGTTTCTGTCAATCGCTTCGGACTTCTGTGCGGACTTGCATCGGCTGTGATGTATGCTTTTATGGTGATCTTCAATAAGAAAGCGGCGGCGATTACCGGTCTTGAAAATTCAGCATTACAGTTATTGATTGCATTTGCAGCCGTTGCCGTTTTTGTGGGATTCAAGCAGGGCTTCATAATCGACATTCCGACAGAAAGTGTGCTGCCGATTTTGGTTCTCGGTCTGCTGAATACAGGAATCGGATGCTATCTGTATTTCTCGTCTATCGGAAAAATCCCCGTCCAGACGGTTGCGATCTGCGGATATTTGGAGCCGCTTTCAGCTGTGTTATTCTCGGTTGTTTTTCTTAGTGAGACGTTGCTGCCAATGCAAGTGGTCGGTACTGTTTTGATCATTGGCGGTGCGATTTGCGGTGAATGTATCCAAGTCCCGATCGAAAAGACCAATGAAGGAAAGCATAAATCATAACAATCGCCCGGACAGTTGCGTTCTTCTGTCCGGGCGAATCTGTTTTTTGCGGAATCAATCAATCGTCATATCAAGCTCAAAGCGCTGAATCTTGCGCAGGGTGTTCTTGGGGAATTCCTTTGCGCGAACCTTGAGAATCTTGATTTTCTTGTAGGAGACGGCATTCTTGTTGTATTCGTTGATATAGGGCTGCAGATGCGCCTTGATATCGGTGATGCCGTTCTTTTCAATATAATCCTTATCAGGATAGACCTCGGCAACAATGGCATTGTGCATGACGCCGCGCTTGGACTGTCCTTCGTAAACGATGATATCGAGAATACCGGGCGTTGCAACCAGTTCATTTTCGATTTCCTCGGGGTAAACGTTCTTACCGTTGGAGAGGATAATCAGGTTCTTCTTTCTGCCGGTGATGGTCAGAACGTTGTTCTTGTCAAGACGACCGTAGTCACCGGTGTGGAAATAGCCTTCTTCGTCGATGGCAGCAGCCGTTGCATCGGGATCCTTGTAGTAACCGAGCATGACATTGGGACCGATGACGCAGATTTCGCCCTCGCCGTCCTCGTTGGGATCGTCGATGCGGACCGTGTCGATGTCCAGCACGTTGCCGACGGAGCCGGGAACGATGTTTTTGGTACGGTTGACGGCAATGATCGGTGCGCATTCAGTGATGCCGTAGCCGTTGAGCGTGGAAATGCCGATGGCATCAAAGAAGGAGAGAATTTCGGGATTGATCGGCGCACCGCCGGAGATAATCATCTTGACCTTGCCGCCGAACGCCGCGCGGACGGAGGAGAACAGCTTGGTACGCAGGTCAATGCCGATGCGGCGCATACTGTTGGATGCGGCGATCATTCTGTAGAGGAGCTTTTCCTTGCCCTGTTCCTTGACGGTTGCCAGAATCTTGCGGTAGAAGGTTTCCAGATACAGCGGGACGAGAATGAGATGCTCCGGTGCCTGTTCCTTCAGCTCGCGCGTGATGTAGCGCAGACCGGAGGAGATATAGATTTCGCAGCCGATCATCATATGACCGATGAGCATGACGGAGGAGCCGTAGGTGTGGTGCGGCGGGAGAACACCGATCGTCTTCTTACCGAAGTCGACATACGGAATGACATCGGACAGGTCGGAGAGGACATTGTTCTGGGACAGCATGACACCCTTGCCCTTGCCGGTGGTGCCGGAGGTGAAGACGAGCAGTGCCATCGCCAGCGGATCGATTTCCGTATTGAAATATGCGTCGGAGGACTGTGCAAAGAGCTCACGGCCTTCGTTTAAGAGCGGTAC
The DNA here is from genome assembly GCA_015064785.1 of Oscillospiraceae bacterium. Classification (GTDB taxonomy): domain Bacteria; phylum Bacillota; class Clostridia; order Oscillospirales; family CAG-272; genus RGIG3925. Next base: position 23,752 of record SVRM01000047.1, on the reverse strand, counting down.
CAAACCGGCGTTTTCGTCCTTTGCGGCGAAGACGATGGGATCGCAGAGCAGATTGCACGCATAGGAAATGGCGGGGGCCTTTTCGGCAATGCTTTCTTCAATAAATAAGAACTGTGCTTCTGCCTTCGATGCGGTGTCGGCAAGATCGGCTGCAGCCCATTCGGGATCGAGCGGAACGAGAACCGCACCGATGGAAAGCAGGGAATAGTACAGCCGCGCCCAGTCATAGGTCAGGCGTCCGATTACAACGCAGTGTTTGCCGGTACAGCCCATATCTGCGAGCTTGGAGGCAAGTGCTCTGACATCGTCACGCACTTGGATAAAGGAAATGAAGCGCGGTTCTTCGTCATGCGGATTGGCGCGGAAGGAGAACAGATTCCGATCGCCGTACTGTTCGGCTGCCCATTCGACGAGATGGCGCACCGAAGTGAATTCATTTTTTTCATGAAGCTGATGTTTTTTCATTGTAATTACCGTGGCCTTCGGTTGTGAAAGCCGTCCTTTCTCAATTTCGGTCCGAAATGCGGGGATTTTTTGTTGATTCTGAGGAATGGAAGTGGGGTCAGGCGCGCATACCGTCCAGCAGGATGCCGAAGCTGTAACGGAAGTTTTCAATGGCGACTTCCATCGGGAGATTACGTCCGACCGCGTCTGCATTATAGCCGCGGCAGAAGCACCAGATGGCGTAGCTCATGGCATCGGAATCGAGGTCTTTGATGTATTTCTTCTCTTTTGCATAATCGATCAGCTTTTTGATTTCGGAATGCCACCATGCATAATTGCTCTGGGAGTGGGAATCGTTTTCAAACACATACTGATTGAACTGCATTTTGTTTTCATAGGACATAATCAGCGAGCGGGTTACAACCTCGATGACATGCTCAAAAAAGTCCTGCGCGGAATCGGTCTGCTCCGGTGTTACGCTTGCACGGATTTTCATGACCATATTGCGGTAGATGATTTCCAGCACTTCTTCAATGTTGTGGAACCGGTTGTAAAACACGCGGTTGGTAATGTCCATCGTTTGCAGGATTTTCCGCACGGTCAGCGTGTTGGCACCTTCCGTTGTCGCAAGATGCTCCGCCGTCTCGATGATCTTATCGGACATTTCGTCACGGATGCGGTCATTGGTCTTTGTGGAGGGCTGCTGTGAGGCGTTCAAGGGTTCACCGTCCTTGCTTTGGTTTGGGGTTCGAGGTATGCTTGTTTTGAAAAACAGGATACGCCACATCAGCACAGTGTGTGCTGGATTTGATTTGAAAAATCAGCACATTGTGTGCCGTATCCAGTATATTATATCACAGAAATGTATGTGTGTCAATGGGAAAATGCGGTTTCTTTGAAAAATGATGGGAAATGGGGGGCATTTGAAAAAATATGGCAGAAACGATATCTTCCTCATACAAACGAGGTGCTGACGATTCTTGCAGCACCTCGTTTGACAACTTCTTCAGAGAGGGAACCTGTTATATGTCCTTTCTTGAGACAACGATGTTATACCTCAAGCATCCATGCCAGGTCAAAGACGGCGACAGACAGACCGAGATCACACGGGTCATCCTCGCCCAGCTCATACAGCAGATAGAAACGCCCGTCAGCAGGCGAATAGGTCAGCGACGAGTAGCCCGACGGACCGGTATGTACACGATGGACACCGGACCATGTTTTTCCGTCGTCGAAGCTGAAGGTGACAGAGACATGCTCGCGCTGCTCGGAGAAGGGATTGGCGAAAATTGTGACAGCGTCACATCCGTCTGGAAGCAGATCTGCCTGTGCACCGAGGTCCGCGCGTTCCACACGAAGCAGGGACGCATTGCAGCCCATGTGTTTCTGTTCGACGAGGAACGGGTCAATGCGGAAATCCCCCCATGTTGCACCGCCGTCGGTACTGGCTGCCAGATAACGGTGTGCATCCTCATAATAGGCGCGGGAATTGTACAGAATCGAGCCGTCGCCGCATTCGATCAGCGTACCTTCACCGGTACCGTGCTGCACGGGTGCGGAGGAGGTCCACGTCATGCCGTGGTCGTCGCTGTAGAGCGCATTGTTGTAGCTATGCTTGTTCAGTCCTGCCATATCGGAATACCGTCCGGTTGCGATGCGCGACGGGCAGAGCAGACGGCCGGCATAATCGCCCTTTTTGAGCTGAATGCCTGCCGCAGAGCCGTGCGCAGAGCCGATGTCGTATACGGTTTTTCCGTCACAGTGCAGCTCGGTCGGTTTTGCGTTCAGCGGACGCTCCTGCCAGGTTTTGCCATCATCACGGGAATACATTAAGAATGTGCCGCCGGCAACGCCCGCTGCTTCGGATCGTTCCTTGCGCAGACGCTCGATTTCGGCAAGCTCCTCAGGCGTATACTCCTTGAATTCGATCATGACGACCGGGGAACGCGAGAAAAAGCACATGACCTCATCGGTGATTTCGTCATACACCGCCGCACCGATATAGCACGACCAGCCGGGCTGTGCGAACAGGCGGATTTCGTCCTCCCAGCCGCCGTCCGCCTCCTTTCTGCGGACAACCAGATGTGCTTCGTCTGCGTGGTCGATGCGGGTATCACGGCGGTCGTTGGAGAACGCAAGAACGGTTCCGTGCTTCGTTGTAATAATGGAAGGAATGCGGTAATTGGAGCGCGGGTCTGCATGGGTGTCAAACAGGATATGTTCGTTGTAATACATGATGATTCTCCTTTGATGGAATTGTCATTTTCTTTCATTTTACATGATTTATCTTGCTTTGTCAAGATTCTGATGAAAAATGAGTCAGTTGGTTTCAATATGCATCGTACCGTCGTCTTTGATATGAATGAGAATCCATCGTTTGTTCTGTTTCTTTGCATAATTCAGTGTATACTGTGTCCCCTTGGATTTCCCATCCCATATGATAAGCACAGCATCAGCCATATCGACCATTTCTGTATTACGCTTCAGCGGTGCGGAACGTTTCCAGAGATCATAGCGTGGGCGAATGATATATTTGGATAAACGGTGTGTGTCTGCATATTGCTCAGCAAGCGTATCGATCCCGTCGGCACCGCCGCTGATAATGACATCCGTATCCATTGGAATATACGGTGATAAATCGAAATTTTTAATACTGCGCGAACCGGCGATTGCCAACTTCATGAATCATAACCCTCCTTCTGATATATACCTGAATAAGTATATACCAAAACAGGTAAATTGTCAATTAGATATATATCCGATAAAATAGATAACGGAGGAGGGATATGAATGGTAAGATTGACAATTGACCGTATTTTGACGGAGCGCGGCATGACCCGATATGAGTTATCCAAGCGAACCGATATCAAATTTCAAACGATAGACCGCTATTATAAAAATCGCGTTGTCCGGTATGACAGTTATATTTTGGACCGTATCTGTGCGGTGCTGGAATGTAATGTCTGCGATGTTCTCGAATATACAAAGGAAGAACAAACTACATCGCCGTAAAAGATGATGGGCTGCTGCACCAAGGTGCAGGCAGCCCATGTTTTATGATTGTGCTTTGGTTGTTATATACGTCAGCTTCTGGAATCGGAGTTGACGGTAATACCTGCGATGACCTTCTTGGTATCGGAGATGAGCTTTGCCGCCATATCGCGGTTGACATAGAACTCACCCTCGCCGTTGATGGTCATAAAGCAGCGGCGTGTCGCATACGCATAGAACTTGTACTCGGTCACAACACCGGCTTCCGTTGTGATGCGCATGGCTGCGATACACTTGGATTCGTCGGTGGAGCTGTCTTCGGTGTAGTCCTCGATTTCGATGGACAGCATCGTCTTGTACAGCTGACGGAAGTTCTGGGTATCGACGACGGTACTCGTCTTATCCTCTGTGACAACCAGCTCCTGTGCGTCACCGACCAGACGGAAGTCGGCACTCATGGCTTCCTCACCGATCTCGCCGCCCCAGATTTCGATCTTTGCGACATTGTTGATGTTCATCTGGAAGACAGGTCGGTCGATGAAATCGATGATTTCGTAGGACAGCCACGGGTAGGATGCCGCGTCAATGACAGAAATGACGTCAAAGAGCCAGGAGTAGACATAATACTGACCTTCCTCGGTCATGGAGGAGAACCAGACTGCGTTTGTGATTGTGTAGCCGCCGTTGGGGTCAGTGTAGTCAAAGGATATGGTCGTTTCGGGGTTGGCAAGATCGTACTGCTCAAAGAGTGTGATCTGCTCCTCTGTCAGCTCCTCGGTATCCATTGTACCGAGAACGTTGTATTCCATGACACGGTTGCCCGTGAAATTGGTGAATGTCTGAAGCATTGCATCGTAGTTGGTTGAGGAGGGCGTGTATCCGCCTTCGGGATAAACCATTCTCCAAACGGAGGTCGATGCGGTCTGGATGCGTTCCGCGTCGGTCAGATAATCGACGTGGAGGAACTGCTCACCGTTCTTCGTCATATCAAAGTTGGTGATGGTGTAATATGCCGTAGACGTGACGGGATAGGTCAGAATCGCGGTCATCAGATCGCGGATGTCGGCAAGCAGCGTGGAGGCCAGCGTGGCGTCCAGAACGTAGACTGCCGGTCTGTCCTCATAGGAGCAGTAGAAGCCGGCACCGGTCGGAATCGGCTTGCCGATGTAAACCGTGTGTGTGACGCCCTGCGTTGTGGTCAGTGTATAATAGGAAGGATTGTCCGCTTTGGACAGACCGTATTCGCTCAGATCCTCGCAGTTTTCGGAGACACGGGTCATGGACAGTGTGTAGCCGGAGGAAACGACGAGGGAGGAGAGCATTTCCTTGTCGTAGGAAGCGGTTTCCGCGTCTTTGATAACAAAGTTGTCGGAGGCATCGCGGTAGAAGGTATACGTGCCGTGTGTGTTGTGAACCTCAACAGACTGGATGTTTGCCTTTTCCGTGTGGTTAAACATCAGAATACGGTTCTGGGAGCCGAGAACCTCGCACTTGCCCTTGTTCAGAAGATCGTTGTACTCGATTTCGGAAATGGCACCGGATGTGAGCTGCTCGGTCAGCCAGGTGTTGATCGGCGGGATTTCTTCCTCGGTCATGCTTTCCAGCATCGGCTTGAGGACTGCATAATAGAGAATCAGACCGACGACGGCGCATATGGCGAGGATCGGAATCAACCGCTGCTTTTTGGAGATGTCGGAGCGCTTGTTTGCTTTTTCATGCTTTCGCTCGCCTGCGTCTTCCGCATCGTCCTGGAACGTGGAGAGGACATCGGCGATGGAGTCCATCGACACCTCATCTTCGCCCTCAATACCGAAGCGGCGGTAGTCTTCCTGTAACTGCCGTTCTTCCTCGGTCAGCTGAGGTTCTGCATTGCCGGCCGATTCTGCGGCTTGGGTTTTGGTTTCCGGTTCTCCGGATACTGCAAATAACATCATAAGTGCTTTCTCCTGATATAAACGTAGGTGCCCCAGATCAGCATGGCGATCGGAACAATGGCAACGATGGCAATGGTCCAGCCGTTTGCCTGCTCGGTGGAAATGGACAGCCCGATATCGTCAAGAACTTTGAATTTGATGTTGATCGGCACATTATCCTTACCGAAAGCATTCATTGCGGAGAACAGGATGTCGGAGTTGCCGTACTGGCGCTGTGCCATGTAGGTGGAGTTGCCGAAGTCGGCAGAGCCGCAGGCAAGGACGTAGGAGACACATTCTTCGTTGTTGACATAGCGCATTTCCTGAACAACGGTCATCAGATCGAACTGACCGCGGACGGGATCGCCTTCCCCGTCGGACGGATAGGCTTCTGCGGACTTGGTGGTGGTCAGAACCGAGGAAACGTGTCTGCCGTCACGGTCGGTGAAGACCTGGTAGATCGGGCAGGCATTCTTGACGATGGTCAGCGGAACGGAGGGCAGCTCACGCAGTGTCTTGTGCAGGGATGCACCCAGACCTTCGGTTGCCAGCGTTGCGATGATGGTCTGACCGTCGACGGAGGAAGAGGAGGCATTGTCCTTCAGCGTTGCTTCGCCGAACTGAATACCCCATTCGAGCAGGTAGGTTTCCAGCTCCGGCAGCTTGCCGGCGCTGTCGGCGTTCATGAAGACCATTAAGTTGCCGGAGGTGCCGTCGTCCTTGATTTCCAGGAAGTCGTCGATGACGGCGATTTCGTTGACAAGACCATCTTCGTTTGCGCCGATGTAGTCAAAGAGCGGATTGTTGATAATCAGAACCTTTGCGTACTCGGGAAGCTCACCGGGAGCCAGCTCGTCATTCCCCTTCTGCAGGTCCAGGATCATAACCTCAAAGCCGGCTGCGTCATAAAGCACCTGCATTGCGGATGCATTTGCTTCACCGTGACCGGAGAGGAAGACGGCGACAGGGTTGTATTCGCCTGCCAGCTGAAGGAATGCGGAGACAAACTTCAGCTCGCCGTTGAAGGCAAAGATGGAGCCGTCGGATTCCGCGGTGACGAAGAACGCTTCCTGAGAATACTTGCGGAAGCCATCGGTGTTCGTGCTGCGGACAATGACGTCGGTGGTCTTGACGGTTGCGGCGGTGGTTGTGGTATACTGCTCGGCAAGCGTCGGGTAGGTGATGATGTCGATGTAGTCGACGGAAATGAGATCGGGATATGCCGCCTCGAGCTTCCGCGCGAAGTTATAGATCATCTTGGTGGTCTGCGTGTTCTCCAGGGTATCGAACGGTGCGCAGAAGAGGATTTCGTAGTGCAGCGGCACAACGTCGTCTGCGTGATCGGCAACCAGATCATCGATCATGGTATCACAAGCCTCGGAGATCGAGTACAGATCCTCGCTTGTCATATCGACATATAAGGAAAATTTCTGCGTCAGCGCCGTGGCAACGACGTTGAGAACAACGATCGCCGCAATGACGGCAGCGGTAAACAGAACAGCGACAGAGCCGTATTTGAATTTTCTGCTCTGGGAGATGGACTGCTTTTTCATTTTGTTTTCTTTATCCTTTCTTGATTACGGTATTGGCGGGTTCACGCCCATCTGCGGTTTTCGTATACTCTGACCGTTAAGAACAGGAATACGAACATGATGGAGGCGTAGTAGAGCAGCGATGCGAAATTCAGAATACCGTAAGTGAAATCGTAGAAACGGGAGAAAATGGAAATCCAGGACAGAACAACACGGATCGGAGCCGCGCCGATGTAGGAATTGGCAAAGCTGATGAACAGCAGCGCCGCGATGATGGCGATGGTCGTGATTGCCGCGACAAACTGGTTTTCCGTCAGCGCGGAGATGAACAGACCGATGGCGACAAACGCGCCGCCGATGAGCAGAATACCGACAATGTTGCCGAGAATGGATGCTAAGTTGACGTCTTCACAGTAAATGAAGTACGGAATCAGATTAAAGACGGTGGCTGCAAGGAAGGTGCCGGCGAACATGGTGTATGCGGCGAAGAACTTTGCGGCAACCATATCGATCAGACTGATGGGTGCGGTCAGGAGCAGCTGCTCGGTCTTCTGCTTGCGTTCCTCGCAGAACAGCTTCATGGTCAGCAGCGGAATCAGAATGATGAATAAGAACAGGAGCATTAAAAAGTAGCTGGAAATGTCGCTTGTGCTGCCCGCCTGCAAGGTCAGGTAGGAGAACAGTGCACCGTTTGCGACGAAAAAGATTGCAATGAAAATAAAGCCGATGGGAGACGTGAAGTACGCCCGCATCTCTCTCTTATAAATAGCAGACATGTTGTATGATCCCCCTTATCGTGCAATGATGTTGCTCTTGACGACATTGCGCTTCTTTTTGCGCTCGTCGTTGCGTTCAAGCAGCGCTAAGAAAACGTCTTCCAGATTGGTGCCCATCGTTTCCTCGCCGATCATGGCCCATCCCTTTTCAGCGAGCGCAAAGAACAGCGGACGGCGGATATCGACGCCGGGCTGGCTTTCGATCAGATATGCATAGGAATCCGCTTCCCGCTGACCGAGGCATTCGCAGTAGGCAATGCCTTCCTTGTTCTTCAGCGCGGCGAGGACTTCCTCCTGCGGACCGACGATCTTGACGCACAGGCGGCGGAATCCGTCGACAACGCGCGAGATTTCCTCGGTCTTCTCGTTGGCGATCAGCTTGCCTTTGTTGATGACGACAATGCGTTCGCAGACCGCCGAGACCTCAGGCAGAATGTGCGTGGACAGAATGACGGTGTGGTTGCGGCCGAGGGTACGGATCAGGTTGCGGATTTCGACAATCTGCTTGGGGTCCAGACCGACTGTCGGTTCGTCAAAGATGATGACCTTGGGGTTGCCGACCAGTGCCTGCGCGATGCCGACACGCTGGCGGTAGCCCTTGGACAGGTTGCGAATGATACGCTTGTAAACCTCGGTGATGCGGACAACCTCACAGATTTCCAGCAGGTGCTTTCTGCGGTTGAGGCGGCAGCCCTTGAGGTCGTAGATGAAGTTCAGATATTCTTCAACGGTCATGTCCAGATACAGCGGCGGCTGTTCGGGAAGGAAGCCGATGCGCTTCTTTGCCTCCAGAGGCTGCTCGAGGATATCAATGCCGTCGATCATGGCTTTGCCGGAGGTGGAGGACAGATAACCGGTCAGCATATTCATTGTCGTTGATTTGCCGGCACCGTTCGGACCGAGAAAACCGACGATTTCGCCTTCATTGACCTCGAAGCTGATATTATCCACGGCGCGGATGTCGCCGTACTGTTTTACCAGATTCTCAATTTTGATCATGTGTGCGTTCCTTTCTTTTCTGCGGAGGGACTGTCGTTTGATTTTTGTCAAAAACATAAAAACGGCACAGTATCCCCGTCATCATAATAACAGATGGATAAAGTATACCACGGACTTATGAACAATTCATGAACGAAGTGCCGCGGAATGACGGATAAAAAGAGGAATTTGCCAAAAAACCGGAAATTCCCGTCAAAGGTCACGTCTTTGTCACAAAAAGAACACCCGGGGTGTCAGGGGGCTGACAGATGCGGTGTTGTAAAGTTGCACAAAATCGACTCCTGAAATTTGGTGGAATTTGTCAGAGAAGAAGCGGGGAAAATTTGCTTCTCCTCTTGCATTTCCGGGGAATTTGTGGTATACTTAATACATAGAATATTGTAAGATTGGAGAGTAGGTTGACCGCCTGCTCTCTTTGTTTTGCAGAGCTTTATGAAAACCCGCATCTGACGTGAAAACAGGAGGAAATGCATGGCAAATGAAAAGCGCAATGTCAGAAACATTGCCGGAACCGTATGGGAGCTGATTGATCCCATTGCCGAGGCGCTCGGCTACATCATCTGGGATGTGGAATTTGTACGTGAGGGATCGGAATGGTATCTGCGCATCACCATCGACGCGGAGGAGGGGATCTCCATCGACGACTGCGAGCGGCTGCACCGTGCCATTGACGCACCGCTGGACGAAGCAGACCCGATTGAACAGGCCTATCACCTGGAGGTGTCCTCGCCCGGCATTGAGCGTGTGCTGAAGTATCCGTGGCATTTTTCCTGCTTTGTCGGCGGTGATATCGCTGTCCGGCTGTATGCGCCGCTGCCTGAGGCCGGCGGTGTCAAGCAGATCCGCGGCATTCTTTCGGCATACGACGAGGATGAGGATGTCCTGCATCTGACCGTCGGCGAAACCGTGATCGATCTTCCGCGCGCAAAGGCAGCCGCTGTCCATGCCGCGTTTGATTTCTGAGCGGGCTTCAAAACGTTTCATACACCATAACATACAGAATTGCTTTTTGGAACAGGAGGAATTATCAAATAATGAACAAGGAATTTTTCGAGGCGCTGGACCTTCTCGAAAAGGATAAGGGCATCCCGAAGGAATACATGATCGGGAAGGTTGAGGCAGCGCTGATTACTGCATTCAAGCGTGAGCGCGGCGGCTCCAATGTCCGCGTTGTCATCGACGAGAACAAAAAGGAAGTCCGTGTATACGAGCAGATGAACGTCGTTGAAGAGGTTGTCGATCCGATGACCGAAATGACGCTGGAGGAGGCAAGAACCCATTCCAAGCGCCTGAACATCGGCGATATCTGCGAAATCGAGCAGAAGACCAAGGCCTTCGGCCGTATCTCCGCGCAGACGGCAAAGCAGGTCATCATTCAGGGTATCCGTGAAGCGGAACGCGGCATGATGATTAAGGAATACGAATCCAAGCAGGGCGAAATCATCAGTGCAACCGTGGAACGTGTTGACCCCAACACCGGCAACGTGGTTGTCAATACCGGCACCAGCCACGCAACGCTGCTGTCCTCCGAACAGATCCCCGGCGAAACCTACATGCCCGATACCCAGATCAAGGTGCTTGTCACCGAGGTCAAGAAGGAAACCAAGGGACCGCTGGTTACGCTCTCCCGCGTGCATCCCGGTCTTGTCAGACGTCTGTTTGAGCTGGAGGTTCCCGAAATCCAGGAAGGCGTCGTCACCATTCAGAACATCATCCGTGAGGCCGGCTCCCGTTCCAAGATGGCGGTTGCTTCCTCCGATGACAACGTCGATCCGATCGGAGCGTGCATCGGCAACAAGGGTATGCGTATCAACCGCATCGTGGAAGAACTGCACGGCGAACGCATCGACATTGTCAAGTACTCCGAGGATCCTGCGGAATTTGTTCGTGCGGCGCTGTCTCCCGCCAATGTCATCAGCGTGGAAATTGCAGACGGCGAACGCGCAGCCCGCGTCATTGTCGCACCCGATCAGCTCTCGCTTGCCATCGGTAAGGAAGGTCAGAACGCACGTCTTGCCGCAAGACTGACCGGCTATAAGATCGATATCAAAACGAACTGATTGCAGAAAACCGAAAGTCAGGTGATCCCATGGCTGCAACACAGGAAAAACCGAAAAAGAAAATGCCCGAACGCAAATGCGTTGGCTGCAACGAAAGAAAACCCAAAAATGAACTGGTCCGTGTTCTGCGTACGCCCGAAGGAGAAATCCAGATCGACCGTACCGGAAAGAAGTCCGGACGCGGCGCGTATCTGTGCCGCAGTACCGCATGTTTTGCAAAGGCGGTCAAGGCACGCCGGCTGCAAACGGCACTGGAGTGCGAGATTCCGGACAACGTCATCGGAGCCATTGAAAAGGAGCTGACAGTCTGTGACGGATAAAACGAAACGTGAAATCCGGATTCCCGAAGATCCGAGGGAAGCGGAAGCACTTCTGGCAGCACTGCAAAAGCAGAAAAAATTCGCCGGGCTGCTCGGCATTGCAAAGAAAGCCGGCCGTGTGGTCGCAGGCACCAACCTTGTGACGGATTCCATCCGCGCAGGTTCCGTATCCAAATGTCCGTGTGCCGTATTTCTTGCATCGGATGTTTCGGACAATACCCGGAAGCGGATCACCAACTGCTGTACCTACTACGAGGTTCCCCTCTATGATATCCCCCTGACCATCGCCGAGGTCGGCGATGCAATCGGAAAAAGCGGCAGCGTCTCGGCTGTCGGCATCACAGACGCAGGGCTGTCAGATGCACTTGTGAAGTTGATTTGAAAGGATTGATACGATACATGATAAATTCTCCCAACAGCCGCATCAGCAATATGGCAAAGGACTTCGGCGTCAAGAGCAAGACCATCATTGATATTCTTGAAGCCAACGGTGTTGCCGGCAAGAAGAATACCGCGACGCTGACTGAAGATGAATACGGTATGGTCGTGGAAGCACTGACGCACGATAACCAGATTTCCAATATGACACAGTACCTCGCAGGTGAAGTTGATATTCCGCGTGAAAAGAAGGAAGCACCGAAGGCAGAAGCGCCCAAGCAGGAAGCACCGAAGGCAGAAGCACCCAAGCAGGAAGCACCGAAGGCAGAAGCACCCAAGGCAGAAGCGCCCAAGCAGGAAGCACCCAAGGCAGAAGCGCCCAATGCAGAAGCGCCCAAGGCAGAAGCGCCCAAGCAGGAAGCGCCGAAGTCAGAAGCGCCCAAGCAGGAAGCACCCAAGGCAGAAGCGCCCAAGCAGGAAGCACCGAAGGCAGAGGCTCCCAAGCAGGAAGCGCCGAAGTCAGAAGCGCCCAATCAGGAAGCGTCGAAGGCAGAAGCGCCCAAGGCGGAAGCACCCAAAGCAGAGGCTCCCAAACAGCCGGTTCAGTTCCGCCCGAACACCAACCAGCGTCCTGCTGACAACAGAAACAACAATAACAACCGCGGCGACCGTCCGCAGAACAATGACCGCGGCAACGGTCAGCGCTTCGGTGACAGACCCCAGAACGGTGACAGACCGCAGGGGCAGCCGCGTTCACAGAACGGTGACCGTCCGCAGAACGGTGACAGAAACAACGGTCAGCGCTTCGGCGACAGACCGCAGGGGGGGCAGCGTCCTCCATTCGGTGATCGTCCCCAGAACGGCGACCGTCCGCAGAACAACGGTCAGCGCTTCGGTGACAGACCCGCGCGCGATAATACCCGCGGATTTTCCAAGGATGACGACCGTGATCCGAAGGAAGGACGTCCCACGTTCCGTCCCGCAGCTCCCAAGCCGGCACAGCCTGCCGCTACCTCTTATTCCAAGCCGACCGCTACCGGCGGTTCCACCCGTGTCATCGATACGCGCGGTGCAGAGGGCAATGTCGACCTGTCCAAGTACGATGAAAAGCTCGATACACTGGTACCGGATGCAGCAAAGGATCTCTCCGGCTCCAAGCAGAAGCTGAAGAAGCAGAACAACCGTCCGCAGTTCGACAAGAAGAAGCGCGGCGACAAGGAACGCGAGGCAATGGATAAGATGCGCCGCGATGCCCAGGAAAAGGCAAAGAAGCAGCAGCTGAATGTCACCATTCCCGAGGAGCTTCAGGTCAATGAGCTGGCAGCACTGCTTCATGTCACCAACGCGGAAATTGTCAAGAAGCTCATGCTGCTCGGCATCATGGCATCGGTCAACCAGGTTATCGATTTCGATACTGCGGCACTGATCGCTGACGAATTCGGCGCAAAGGTCACAAAGGAAGTCGTTGTGACCATCGAAGAACGCCTCTTTGAAGAAGAAGAGGATAAGGAAGAGGATCTGGTCGAACGCGCACCTGTCGTCTGTGTCATGGGTCACGTTGACCATGGTAAGACCTCTCTGCTCGATGCCATCCGTAATACCAACGTCACCGCAGGAGAAGCCGGCGGTATCACGCAGGCCATCGGTGCATACCGTGTCCGCATCAATGACAAGGACATCACCTTCCTCGATACCCCCGGTCACGAAGCATTTACCGCCATGCGCGCGCGCGGTGCCAAGTCCACCGACATTGCCATCCTCGTAGTCGCGGCAGATGACGGTATCATGCCGCAGACCGTGGAAGCAATCAACCACGCAAAGGCTGCCGATATTCCGATCATCGTTGCCATCAACAAGATGGATAAACCTCATGCAAATCCCGACATGGTCAAGCAGAGCCTGACCAACTATGAGCTGGTTCCCGAAGAATGGGGCGGTGAAACCATCTGTGTTCCCGTTTCCGCTCTGACCCGCCAGGGTATCGACGAGCTGCTGGAAATGGTACTGCTCGTTGCGGAAATGAAGGAGCTCAAGGCCAATCCCAACCGCCGTGCAAAGGGTCTTGTCCTCGAATCCCGTCTGGACAAGGGACGCGGTCCCGTTGCCTCCCTGCTCGTACAGACCGGTACCCTCCATGCAGGCGACGTTCTGATTGCAGGTACCGCCGTCGGTCACGTCCGTGCCATGATCAACGACAAGGGCCGCACTGTCAAGGAAGCAGGTCCGTCCATTCCCGTCGAGATCACCGGTCTTGCGGAAATCCCGCAGGCGGGCGACGAATTTGCTGTCGTTTCCGATGAACGTATGGCACGTGAGCTGGCAGAACAGCGCCGCGACCAGATCAAGGAAGAAGCCTTCAAGGCAACCGCCCGCGCCAACCTCGATACGCTGTTTGCACAGATCAAGGAAGGTGTCAAGGACCTCAATATCATCATCAAGGCAGACGTTGCCGGCTCTGTGGAAGCGGTTAAGGCATCGCTTGTCAAGCTCTCCAACGAAGAAGTCAAGGTCAATGTCATCCATACCGCAGTCGGCGGTATCACCGAGAACGACGTTATGCTGGCGGCAGCATCCAACGCCATCATCATCGGCTTCGCTGTCCGTCCCGACAAGAACGCGCTCGACCGTGCGGAGGATGAAGGCGTCGAAATCCGTACCTACCGCATCATCTATGAATGCATCGAGGAAATCGAGGCTGCAATGAAGGGTATGCTCGCTCCCGAATTCAAGGAAGCCCTGCTCGGTCATGCAGAAGTCCGTCAGACCATTCATGTTCCGAACGTCGGTACAATTGCAGGCTCTTATATCCTTGACGGTAAAGTTACCCGTCAGTCCAAGATCCGTATCGTCCGTGACGGTATCGTGATCTTTGAAGACGAAATTGCGTCCCTCAAGCGCTTCAAGGACGACGCAAAGGAAGTCGTTCAGGGCTACGAATGCGGTATCGGTCTGGAACGCTTCAACGACATCAAGGAAGGCGATATTCTCGAAGCTTTCATCATGGAAGAAGTTAAGAGAAGTTGATCGTATCATAACAGAATTCAAAAGACCGCTTCCTGCGGTCTTTTGTTTTGAAAGGGGTTCAATATGTATAAAGGTTGGATTGCCATTTCAATCGTGGTTGTTGTTGCAGCGTATTGTATAGCCGATTTCATTTACAAACGCACAACATATGCGCACATCACACATATATCATTGCTGCAAATGCTTTTCGATGCAGGCAACCGCGGGGAATTTAATATTTTCCAAGAACTTTCTTTTCTCGAAAAAAAAGGTGGGCGCTTTCTTTTCAATGTTTATTTGCCTTATAAAGATGGGACAACGGAAATTGATGTGCTCCTTCTTTACTCGTCTGGTGTGTATGTTTTTGAAAGTAAAAACTATAGCGGCTGGATTTTTGGTTCAGCAGACAGTCGGATGTGGACTCAATCCTTACCCCAGGGTAAAGGGCGCTCTTCTCATAAGGAGAAATTTCTTAATCCAATTTTCCAGAATGCACTGCATCTTCGGCAACTGAAAACATTTTGCGAATCAGATGATTTATCATGCTATTCTTTTGTTGTGTTTTCGGATGGTTGTACACTTAAATCGCAAATTGATGCGGTTCCTCCGGTATATGTTTGTCACACCGGTGAATTAGTAGATGTTTTCATCAGAACTCACCAAGCATCCACAGTACACCTTACAGAAGAACGGATACAGACCTTATATGATTTACTATATCCCCGTTCACAATGTACGGAACAAGAGAAGCAGATGCATATTGACTTTTTGAACCAACGTCATTCTGGCCATGATTCTAAATGAGGTGCTGAATTTGAATACAAACGAACAATTTCTTCCAGTAAGTCATGAAGACATGACGTCCCGCGGCTGGGATCAGCCGGACTTTGTCTATGTCTGCGGCGATGCTTATGTCGACCATCCGTCGTTCGGCGCGTCGATCATTTCCCGTGTGCTGGAAGCAAAGGGCTTCCGCGTGGCGATGCTGTGTCAGCCGGATTACAAATCCACCGACGATTTCAAGCGGTTCGGACGTCCGCGTCTCGGTTTTCTTGTTTCTGCCGGCAATATCGACTCCATGGTCGCACATTACACGGCGGCAAAACGGAAAAGAAGCTATGACTACTATTCCGCCGGCGGAAAAATGGGAAACCGTCCCGACCGCGCCGTCATCGTTTACTGCAACCGCATCCGGCAGGCATATGGGGATGTTCCGATCATCCTCGGCGGTCTGGAGGCATCCCTGCGCCGCTTTGCGCATTATGATTATTGGGACGACCGCGTCCGCAGATCGATTCTCGTCGATTCCCGCGCAGATATTCTGACCTACGGCATGGGCGAGGCGATCCTCATCCGTCTTGCCGAGCTGCTCGACCGCGGCATTCCGATCAAAAAAATCCGCGATGTGCGCGGTACGGTCTACCTCTGCGCCAAGGATGACAAGATCAACTATGAGCACGTCGGCGGCTGGAACTACGATGATCTGAAGACAGACAAGCGCCTGTATGCAGAGGCGTTTGCCGAGCAGTACCGCAATCAGGATGCGGTTAACGGACGCGCGATTGTCGAGTATTATGATGACAAAATGCTGGTGCAGAACCCACCGATGCCGCCGCTGGAACGCGACATGCTCGACTGGGTCTACTCGCTGCCCTACGCCAGAACCTATCATCCGATGTATGAAAAAGACGGCGGCGTTCCCGCGATAGCCGAGGTGCAGTTCTCGCTGACGCACAACCGCGGCTGCTTCGGCGGCTGCAACTTCTGTGCGCTGGCGTTCCATCAAGGGCGGACCGTGCGCTCCCGCAGCATCGAAAGCGTCGTTGCGGAAGCACACAAGATCACGAAGCTCCCGGGCTTTAAGGGTTATATTCACGATGTCGGCGGTCCGACGGCGAATTTCCGTGCGCCTGCCTGCGAAAAACAGCTTGCCGACGGCGTTTGTCCGAACCGCAAGTGTCTGGCGCCCAAGCCCTGTAAGAATCTCCGCGCCGATCATACGGAATATATCGAGCTTCTGTCACAGATTGAGCAGGTTCCCGGTGTCAAGCGTGTCTTCATCCGCTCCGGTATCCGCTTTGACTATCTGCTGGCGGACGAGCACAGCGGCGATGCGTTCTTCAAAAAGCTCGTCCGCGACCATGTATCCGGGCAGCTGAAGGTCGCGCCGGAGCATTGTGCGCCGAATGTGCTGCGCAAAATGGGCAAGCCGGACATCGAGGTCTTCGAGAAATTCAAGAAGCGCTATTTTGAGCTTTCCAACGCCTGCGGAAAAGAGCAGTATCTCGTGCCGTATCTGATGTCCTCGCATCCCGGCTCGACGCTGAATGAAGCGGTGGAGCTGGCACTGTATCTGAAGAAGTGGGACTACTCGCCCGAGCAGGTACAGGACTACTATCCCACCCCCGGCACCGCGTCGACGGTCATGTTCTACACAGGACTCGATCCGTTCACGATGCAGGAAGTGTTTGTTCCCACCGATTATGAAGAAAAGCAGATGCAGCGTGCGCTTTTGCAATACAAAAAGCCGGAAAATGCCGAGCTGGTACGGAAAGCGCTGACCAAGTGCGGCAGAAATGATCTGATCGGATTTGGGAAAGAATGTCTGGTACGTCCGGCAGGCGGACACGGCAGTCAGAGCGGTCACGGCGTTCGTTCCCACGCAGACAGTACGAAATCCGCACCCCGTGCCGGTGCAAAATCCTCCCACGCATCGGAGGGCGCAGGAAGCAGAAAAACCTCCGCGCCGTCTCCGTCCAAAAAGGGCTGGGCAAAGGCAAAGCCGGCAGCGAAGGGAACCAAAAAGAGAAAGTAAGATGTTGTTTTCAGACAGTATTCTTTGGGAATGCTGTCTGTTTTTTTGCATATCCGCTTGCACAATCCGCGGCGGTATGATATAATAAAAATATAAAAATAACAAACGGAGGGAATGCACATGACGAACAAAGGATGGAAAGTGACAGCACTGGTACTTCTGCTTGCGGCGGCGGTCGGGTTCGGTTGCTGGTTTACCAAACCGGTCTACGGTCTTGAACAGATGGTGGCAGTCTGGTACTGCGAGGTTGACGGGCAGGTTGCCCGGTATATCGAGCGGCGTCCGGAAAGCCGGTTTGACCGTCTTGTGACGCGCCTGACAGTCGGGGAACGGTACGCCGTACATGAGGAAGCCGATGCCGAAATTTTTCTCTGCGGGGCGTTTCCCGGGACGTTGGCCGTAAAAAAATCCGACGCTGCCGGATACGGTTTGCTGACGTTTGAGCAGTTCTGCACGCCGGAGGAAATCGCACGGATCGGAGATTATTATGCCCGTATACCTTGATACCGAAAAAGCGCTGCCGAACGAAAAACTGCTGGAACTCTTTTCTGCCGTCGGATGGACAACGGAGGAGGGGGCGGCGGAACATGCACAGCACTTCAATATCCCCTTCTGCGGCTCCTCCTATGTCGTTTCCGCATGGGACGGTGATACCCTTGTCGGTTGTGCGCGGGTGCTGTCGGACGGGGCGGTGCGCTCAGTCCTCTATGACCTCGCAGTTTTGCCCGAATATCAGGGACAGGGCATTGGCAGCACCCTTCTGACATCCTGTATACAGAAATATCCAAACACGGAATGGATTGCCGAAACCACGCAGAACTGCATCGGCTTTTACGAAAAATTCGGATTTGCATTGACTGCGGCTGGGGAGGTGTGCGTATTCATGCGCCGTCCCTGTCCGCTGTTCGGATAAATACGAAACGAAAAACACGATCGGAGGATAATATCCATGGTTGATTTTGATCTGACAAAGGAACTGCTTCCCGGACTGCCGGCGTATGACGGCGGCAGAATGTCCGACGGTATTTACAACGCAGGCGACGGCTTTTACGATACGCGCGTCATTGCCGGCAATCCCGATGAGATTCCCTTCTTCTGCGACGGTGCGGAGATGACAGAGGCAGAATTCAACGATGCGGTTTCCGCACTGGACCGTGCCGGTATCGGCTATCACTATCAGTATGCAAAAGGCGGTATCGGTCTGCGTATCCATCATCAGCGCCGACTGATCAATGTTCAGTACTGCGGCGGCAGAATTCATGCGAATTTCGTCGATGACGATGACCCGTCTGTGCGGACACCGGTCTATGTCCGTGCAGTGACGGAAACCGATGAAGCTGCCTTCCGTGCGTATCTTGCAGCTGTCCGGACTGTCGGGTATCAGACTGTATTTGAACACGCAATCGAAGGCAATCTGATCGCGGAGCTGACAGGGAACGGGCATCTTCTGCACGCGGTTTATACACCGGGCGACGGTACAGCACGTTTTGGCTGTGATGCAGTTTCTGAGGGAATCGATACCTTTGGCTATCAGACGGAACCCAAACCGGGGCAAACCGAGATCTATCAGTTCGGTCTTTACTATTCGGTCATGCGTGTCGGATTTACCTGTGATTGCGGTATGTGCTACCTGATAAAACTGTCCGACAACGCGCTGTTCTTTGTTGACGGCGGTCACTATTCGCAGGCAACCGAGGCTGCGACAAAGGATCTGTGGGATCTGATGCACAAAATCACCGGAACACCGATGGGAGAAAAGATTCGCATCGCCGGGTATTTCTGTACCCATGCGCATAATGACCACATGGATATGTTCTCACATCTGGTACGGCTGTATCACGAGGAGATGACCGTGGAGCGCGTGATGTTCAACTTTGTGGCGGACGAGGTCACGCCCATCTGTCCGGAAGCGTTTCTGCTCATCAACCGGATTCGGCAGTACTATCCTGCGGTCCGCTTCCGCAAGCTGCATATGGGCGATGCCTTTTCTCTGGCAGATGCACGGTTTGAGGTCCTGCAAACACATGAGGACAGCATCGGTGCGGCAGGAAATGAGATCATCGGCGGCTTCAACGATACCTCCACGGTTCTGAAGGTCACCTTCGACGGACATTCGTTCCTGATTCTCGGCGACATCGACAACCGTGCGGAGGACTTGCTTCTGCGCCATTATTCGGCGAAAACCCTGCATGTGGATATCGTGCAGTGTGCGCATCATGTATTCAATAAGCTCGATCGGCTGTATGACGTGATCGATGCGGACTGGGCTTTGGTGCCGCAGGGCGAACGTGTCAGAACCAACCACGATGCGCCCAAGTACGATGTCATTGCGCGTACTGTGCCGTATGACCATTTCCTGTTTTCCAATCAGTTCACCGATGGCCTGCGCGTCAATGCCGCATCCGGTGAGATTGCACATCATTATCATGAACCGCAGGTCGGCGGCGTATACGACGGCACACCGCTTTGAGTGCCGGGAAGCAATCTTTGCCTGTCACAGAAAAATGTACTTGACAAACCGACCGGTACGGATTATAATAAATCTGACAATATTCCCGAAAGGAAGACGATTATGAAATATACCGCATATGAAAACAGAAAGAGAACCGATGTCTTTGCCGCACCCGAGATCGGTGCCGGCAAGTACTCCGGTGCCATTGCCGACACCATTGCCTATATTGAGCGCGAGCAGCTGACAGATCCCGCACTGTGGGCGCTGTTTGTTGAGCAGTTCCGCATCGGCAATGTCGATGACTGGGATCTCGGATGGAGAGGCGAATACTGGGGCAAGATGATGCGCGGCGCGTGCTTTACCTATGCATGCACGCAGAATGAGACTCTGTACCGTGTGCTTGCGGATTCCGTGCGCGACATGATGACGACGCAGGATACTCTCGGTCGTATTGCCACCTATTCCGTCACGAAGGAATTCCACGGCTGGGACATCTGGAGCCGTAAGTATGTCCTGCTCGGTATGCAGTACTTCCTCGAAATCTGTCAGGACGACAGTCTGGCGGATGCCGTCATCGCATCGATGCGCGGTCAGGCGGACTATCTGCTTGCCAAGATCGGCAACGGCGAGGTCGGAAAGATGCCGATCACCAATACCTCCGAGTGGTGGGAGGGGCTGAATGCATCTTCCATCATGGAGCCGTTTGTGCGCCTTTACAATCTGACCGGCGAGCAGAAGTACCTCGACTTTGCAAAGGGCATCATCGATGCGGGGGGACTGCGCTCCTGCAACATCTTTGAGGCGGCATTCGAGGGCAAGCAGTATCCGTATGAATATCCTGTCACCAAGGCGTATGAGATGATCTCCAACTTTGAGGGCATTCTCGAATACTACCGTGTGACGGGCGACGAAAAGTACAAGACGATGGTGACCAACTTCGCACGTCTGGTCATCGATTCCGATATCACGGTCATCGGCTGTGCCGGTACGACGCATGAGCTGTTTGACCATTCCAAGGTGCGCCAGTTTGACCCGAAGTTCGACGGCATCATGCAGGAAACCTGTGTCACTGTCACATGGATGAAGTTCTGCTGGCAGCTTTTGTGCCTGACCGGTGATCCGATGTATGCCGATCAGTTGGAAACCTCGATTTACAATGCGCTGGTGGGTGCGATCAACGTCAACAAGCACGTCTGCAAGAATCAGGTCTTCACCTTCGACAGCTACTCACCGCTGCTCAATGACGTGCGCGGCAGAGCCGTCGGCGGTCATAAGGATATCATCAAAAACCGCTTCTGGTGGGGCTGCTGTGTCGCCATC
This sequence comes from Oscillospiraceae bacterium, assembly GCA_015064785.1. Lineage (GTDB taxonomy): Bacteria > Bacillota > Clostridia > Oscillospirales > CAG-272 > RGIG3925. The sequence continues at coordinate 2,749 of SVRM01000047.1, read as the reverse complement.
GGTGCGGCAGGTACGGCGCTCATCGGCATGACTGCCAATATGCAGGCAAAGAACGGCGCGGTTGTCAACCTCTATCTGCCCGGTGAATACACGCAGACGCTTGCAAACGGCAAGCGTGTCCGGCTGACGACGGATACGACCTATCCCGTCGGCGATGCCGCAAAGCTCCGGGTCTGTACCGATTCCGATGAGCCGTTCACCATCAGCCTCCGTATTCCCGCATGGAGTAAGGATACAACCGTTACCGTTAACGGCGATGCGTTCAAGGCGGAAGCCGGTACCTACTGCGTCATCGAACGCACATGGAAGTGCGGCGACGAAATCGAGATCGACTTTGATATGCGCACGCAGATCATCTACGCCGCTGATATCGATCCCAACGCTGACGCCGAATCCATCTGCCATCTCGCCCTGCAGCGCGGTCCGGTCATGCTTGCACGCGACAGCCAGACTGGCGAGGATGTCACCTCTGCTGTGACGGTCATCGACAACGGCGGATATGCAGAGCTGGTACCGACCGAGGTTTCCTTTGATACCAAGCAGGCGTACAAGGTCAGGACAACCGACGGCGAGATCACCGTGGTTGACTACCCGTCCGCAGGTCAGAATTGGGATCCCGCAATGCCGATTACCATTTGGATTACAACCAAATAAGCCTCCCTCACCGAGGGAGGTGGCGCACGCCTGTAGGCGTGTGACGGAGGGAGTTATCTTCTGATATAACGAAAACAACCGCAGTCATCAAAAACTGCGGTATTTTCATATTTTCAGGTTTGGCGGAGTCTGCCTTTGACGTACGGCGACCAGACACCGTTTTCATCACATTCGGTGATATTGTCGATCCAGCTTGTCGAATACCGTCCGCTTCTCCATCTGCCGACACGGAAGAACTTTTTCGTGCCGCTGGATTTTTCCTCGGCTTCTATCACGGAAAGGACATATCCTTCCTCCCATTCAAGAATCGGATCTTTGACAAGATATCCCGCTTCTTCAAGCTCTGTGACAGAGAGGGAGAGCGGGACAGTCCCCGTAATTTCCTCGATGGCAAGACGGAACGCGGTGCGTTCGTTTTCGGGAAGTGATGTTTTTGAAAGATCGACCGACAGCATGGATGGATTTCCGAATCCGGCGTTCTCAATGACGTGATCGATCAGCGTTTGCAGATACACCGATGCCAGATTGTCAAACCGCTTGACGTCGGTCGTCACGGAAACCGTCTTTTTCGGACGGTAGAGCGGTGCATTGAGAAATGCGGATTTCTCCTCAATCAGCCCGCCGCGATAGGTCAGCACCATGCAGTCGCCCTCGGTGAGCTCCTCATGCCATTCCCAGTGCAGAAATAATGGCGGCTGTCCCTCCGACATACCCATCGGGGCAAGCAAAATCGCATCGGCATCGGGATAAATGCGGATAATGCGCGCGGTCAGTGTTTCGTCCTCCCCTGTCATGACGCAGGAGCAGAACAGGGGGAGCAGAAGAAGTGCGGTGAGTGTAAACAATAACAGTCGTTTCATAGTGGATACCCCTTTCTGATGAAATGATGATTGCAGTTGTTCTGTCAATCGACATGTGCTATGCCGCCCTTCTCGTACGGCGTCCAGATACCGGACTCAGCATCGCGGGAGGTGCGGCAGTTTGTCCATACATAACCGTGATTGAGATCGGCATTAAAATACCGCTTTTTGTCGGTACACTTTTTCGGATATTCATAAATTGCGAGAAATGTGCCGTCTTTCCAATACCACCGATAACCGTCTGATGTTTTTGTCATAAATCCCCTCGCCATCAGATCGGCACGGGATTCTTCAATGACTGTTACCGTTGGATATTGTTTTGCAATGGCATAGACGACTGCGGTCTGCTCCCATGCCGGAAGTGCGGTTTCCTCAAGAGAAACGGCAAGCATAGCGTGAGAGGCAATATTGTCTCCCTCCTCTTTGGAAAGATCGGTCAGCACTTCAAGATATACCGCTGCCAGATTATCAAATTCCGCGGAAATAATATCCATCTGCGTCACGCCGCGCGGCAGGGCAGGACTGGTTTTTGTAATGCCGTCTGAGAATGTCAGCAGAACCCAATCCCCCGGAATTGGCGCATCTCCGTCGGGAGCGGAGGCCCCGTCCCGCAGAACCGCAATTTTTGCATTTGCGGCAGGGGATAATGCCATAATCGGCGGATATCCGTCCGCGGCAAGCAGAAGCTCCCCATCCATGACCGCTATGACACGGCAGGAAAGCGTCATCGGTTCTTTGTCGTCCTCGGCGCATCCGACAAGGAGACACACAATGAGCAAAAGCAAGGCTGTCAGGAAAAACAGATACCGTCGTTTCATCGATCATTCTCCTTTGTGTTTTGAAGATAAATTTCCGAAAGCTGTTATGGATTGTGCAATCGGTATGTTATCTTCACTTTTCGCGGAAAGCGAAAATATCACTCGCCCGAAGGGCGAATATCACTTTTTCGCAGCAAAAATTGCAGCGGAAAAATATCACATTTCGTCACCGACGAAATATATCACTGCAATGCCGGAAACTGTGAAGTTGCCGGCATTGCCCCTAACCCACCCTCGTCTGCTGTTCCGGCGCAGCGGTTGTACAGAATACACGGTATCGATGCGTTTGTGCGCGATCGGGGCGTAACGATAAACCAGGATTATCCCTGTGATGCTCGCCCATGCATCTCCGGCTTACTCAACCGTACTGAATGCGGTGACTTACCTCTCACCGCGGACAGCGTATTACCTGCTCCG
>SVRM01000046.1 GCA_015064785.1 Oscillospiraceae bacterium | reverse complement strand
ACGCATGGGCAAAAAAATAACGGGTACTCGGCTTTCGCCGAATACCCGTTATCTCGTTTACCAACCCCGTCTGACAGATGCCACAATCGTAATTTCTGGAATTACTTTCTTATGAGCACCCGTGTAACAGGCATGGTCTTATGTCTACACGCCGACCGAGATCACCCTGCCGGACGGATGGTATTTTGATGAACGTCCGCAGCTGTCGTATGACGGACGTTCGGCGACAATCACCGTCGATGTCCATTATGAGCTGCCGCCGATCGGGGACATCGGCTTCGTTCCGTTCATCTACGGCACAGCAGAACTTGCCCCCGACGGAACACTTTTGTCCATTCGGAGCGAGAACGAGGACGAGGTGCCGTCCGTGACAACCGATGCAAAGGCACCGACCGATGTCGTGACGGTGAAGCCGCTGCATGACGGTGCCGCCATATGGAACACCAAAACTGTGTCCGACGGTACTCTGCTCGCCGTGGAGGCACTGTACACCGACCACGATGCCGGTCTTTGGCTGACCGCGTATGATGCGGCAGGAACACAGCTGTTTTCGATCACACCCGCCGATCTGTTTGGATACGATATGCAGCGCGACATCGGTGCCCGTCACGGCGGCAGGGAGATTTTCACGCTGTATGATATGGCTTCTCTGACCGACAGCGGAGGGAATGAGCTGTATGCCCATCTGACCTCCGAGGGGCTTGCGGCAGTGCACCGCGACGGGACGCTTGCATGGGTGTCCGATGTGCGCGGTGTCCGCTCGATGATGCAGACGGAGGACGGCGGTCTGTTCCTGCTGTGCGAGAACGGAAGGACGCAGAATGTCATCCGCCCAAATCCCGACAACGGTCACGCCGCCGAAGTTCTGTCCCTTGACCCCGCCATGACAACCGACGGCGACAGCATCACGCTCTTTTCCGGCGGGGACGGCGGTCTGTATGCCAAGAACCGCCGCGGCATCTGGTCGCTGACCCCCGTCACAGGCGAGAACGGGGAGACAATCGCCGCCGCAGCACTGCGTCTTGACTTTGCGCTGTCCGAACTTGCGCAGTTTGACGTTTCGGCTGTCGCGGCACTGGATGAAACAGCGTTCTTCTTTGCGCTGACGGACGAGACCTCCGACGAAACCGCCCGTTCCCGGCTGTACCGCTACGACTATGTTCTGCCGGAGGATGTTGTGGTGAAAGACGAAATTGTCCTCGCGCGCCTTGGCACGCATGAATATCTGGAAACCGTCGTCCGCGACTTCAACAAGTCCTCCGATACCCACCGCATCGTCATCCGCGACTATACAGGCTATGCGGATGAGGATGCCCACAAGATGGCACTCGATACCGACATTGCGTCCGGTGACATTCCCGATCTGTTTTTGTTTGGCAGCGGTACCGGCACGCTTGCCGACATTTACGCGGATGCCGGCGTGTTTGCTGACTTGACGTCTGTGCTTTTTGACATTGAGACGGAACGCAATGACCGCCTGCTCGGATGCGTAACCGCACCGTTTGAAGAAAAACGCCCGGACGGACAGACGGTACAGTATCTTCTGCCGCTGTCCTATCAGATCACCACGTTCGTTGGTCATACAGAGGACTTTGGGAATGCGGTTTACGCCGCACCGACCGCAGAGGAGATGCTTGCCTATTATCGGTGTATCCCCGATGGACAGTACATTATGCAAAGCTGCTATGATCTGCAAAAATACCTTCTGTGGGCGAATCTCGACGGTTATTATGACCCAAACAGTGCCGTCTGTACGTTTGCCGACGGTGATCTTGCCGCGCTGATGAACGGATCCCAATCCATTTACGACAGCGCGGACTATCTCGGTGAGAATATCTCCTCGTCGGCCGATTTCCACGATGATTTCCGATCAGGAACACTCCGTCTGCATGAGATCGCCGTTACAGGACTTCCCGGCTGGGTCAGACTGCACCGTGCACTCGGCGATTTCACGCCCGTCGGGTATCCCAACCGCGAGGGCAAGCACTACGCCGGCATCGGTGTATGGGCGTGTTTCGCCATGTCGTCGCAGACGCCATATACCGCCGAGATTACGGAATTTCTCACCCTGTGGTTTGCGCACAACGCCGCACAGCTGTATGAAAGCACACCGCTCTTTTCCGGTGACATCGACGCGGCACTTGCGCTGTATGCCGATCAGACCTTCATCGAAAACGGCGAGAATACGGGGTTTGTCCATGACAACTTCGCCGATGCGCATCCCGGTCTGAAATACAAGCTGACCGAGGCGGATGCCGATGCGTTCCGCGCATTTCTGGATGCCATCGACGCACGGGTGCGCACCGATACGCCTGCTGCGGAAATCTTCTGGGAGGAATTTTCTGACCGCGGAAACCGATCATGGGAAGAAGTCATGACCGCCGCGCAGTCCCGCTGTGCAATTTATCTGTCGGAACAAATGGATTAGTGTTGTTTGGATATTTGATCAAAGGAACATTCTGTCATATTAAGACGCTGGCGGTTTCAAGGTGCGCGTAGGGAGAGGCAAGTATGCCTCGGGCTTGGTGCCGCCGCACCTCACAATTCGATGGTGATTCCGGTTGTAAGTTAAGGTGACGTGCGCACTTCGCGACCTTGCCTTCCCTGGCGAGGGAAGGTGGATTTCGACAAAATCGCCCCTGCGATTTTATCGAAAGACGGATGAGTCGTTGTCAGGCGCACATGATATCAATCTCACACTGGTATTATCGGGAGAAGTTTGTTCTCGTTTCCATAGGATATACAGCATTGCAGCCGCCATGACGACTCAGATCCGTCGAAGATGCCAAAGGCATCTTCTGGAGAAACCTACGGTTTCTCCGTCACCTCTCCCTCGCCAGGGAAGGCAAAGACGCGAGATCGCCCCCTACAGATGCAGAGTCCCCATTGTAACCCATTTCTCATTTCTAATTTCTAATTCCCATTTCTCTTCCCCGAAAGGAGCTGTCAACATGAAACACCTCACCCTCGCCCTCCTGCTTTTCTGTGTCTTTTTTCTTGCATCCTGCGACAAAACCCCGCCGCAGGAAATCCCGGACGACGCAAACCGCTCCACGGTCTTCTCCGAGCAAATTCTGTCCGTACCCGACGATTGGAAGATCAACAACTTCCCTGCGCTGACCTTTGACGGAGAACGGCTTTCCGTCGATATCTGGCGCGAAATTGATGTGGACAACGACGGCAACGGCTGGCCCGATCAGGAGTTTAACCGGGCGTATTTTGATACGGACGGCACGTTTCTGTCGGTCGGCGGCGACAGCGGACAGACGGATGCCGAATCTGCGTTTGCCCCGCGTCATGACGGCAGAATCATCGACACCGCGCCACTTCCCTCCGGCGAAACACTGGTATACGAAACGCTGTATACCGACTATGAGGTCGGCTGTTATGTCCACCACTATGACAAAAAGGGTGACTACTTGCGCACTCTGCTGCCGGCGGAGGCGTTCGGTTATGCGCTGCACCGCGACATCAACAGTATGTCGGGTGAGGTGTTCTCCGTTGAAAAGATGCTCTCTGTTCCCGGTGTCGGCGAGGATGCGCCCGCGCGGTACGGCATTCTGACAACCGAGGGCTTTGCCGTCTATGACGATACGGGTTCCCTGTCGTTCAAGATCAGCGACAGCGGCGGGGCATCCTCTGTTCTTGACACCGACGCGGGACTGCTCTTTCTGTCCGAAAACAAACAGGGCAAGCAGAGCCTGCGCAAGATCGACACGACTGTCGGCAAGCTCGGTGCGGAAATCACGCTCCCCGAGGAGCTGACCGCGCAGACGCTTGGCAGTACCTCCACGAAGCTGCTCTCCGGTGCAGGCTATGACCTTTATGCCTACAACGGACGTGGTCTTTACGGCGTGAATTTCATGGATGCAGAGCTGAACACGTCCTCCACACTCGTCATCGACTGGGCAGAATCGAATATCGCGCCGTCGGACATCCGCACCGTATGCATGATCGACGACAAAACTGCCGCGATTGTGACATCGGATATGATGGATATCGGTACGGATTGTGTGCTGTCCCTGCACCGCATGATTCCTGCCGACGAGGTTGTCCCCAAGCGTGAAATCGTCATCGCAAAGCTGACGGAGGACTGGATGCTGCAGTTTGCCGTCCGTGACTTTAACAAAACCTCCGATACCCACCGTATCGTCATCCGCGATTATACACAGTATGACGACGATCAGAAAAAGCTCGCCTTTGACACCGATCTCGCCGCCGGAAAAGTACCTGATCTGATTCTGATGGGATCATCCTCAAACCGAGGTGACCCTCTTGTAGCCACCTATGAGCGCGCGGGCATTCTCGCTGACTTGACACCGCTTCTGCAGGCGGATGCCGACTTCAACTACGACGGTCTGCTTGGATACATCACAAAGCCGTATCAGTATTACGGCAAGCAGTATCTGTTCCCGATTGCCCCGGCATTGGATCTGCTGTTCGGGCATCGTGAGGACTTTGGAGATGGCGGCGGCATCACACATGACGAATTTCTTTCTGTGATGGAAGCCTGTGCTGACAAGGGTCAGGCAATTGCCAGATACAATTCATCTTCCCCGTGGAGTATTATGACCGTGTCTGCTGTGCATGAGCAGTATGACGAGAAAACAGCCGTCTGTACGTTTGATGACGGAACCTTATCCGCACTTTCCGCACGCGCCCGCGCGATTCCGCTCGGCAGCGAAAATCTCCCGTCCGACATCAAGGCACAGGAGCTGTTCCGCACAGGTCAAATCCGTCTCTGCTCAACATGGACGTATCAATCTCTGTACGATTATGTCAAGGAAATGAAATCCCTTGGTGAAGACGCTGTTGTCATCGGTTATCCGACCGAAGACGGGGCGATGTCGATGGGAAACGCCATTGTCCATGCGCTTCTTGCGATCACCGAAGTCAGTGAAGAAAAAGCCGCGTGTGTTGATTTCCTGCAAACGCTGGTCGACCTCAAGCGCGGACAAACCTACAAGGAGCACCTGTCAAGCTCCGGCTATACTTTCTACCGCGAGGATATCGAAAAACAGCTTGCCGCATACGATGGCAAAACGATCATTGTCAACGGACGTTCGACCAAAATTCTGGATGACGAAAAAGCAGTCGGTGAACCGGGTATGCACTTCAAGCTGACCCCGGAGGATGCCGATGCGTTTGCCGCCATGCTCGATTCCATTGAACGCCGTGTCGATGACAATACCCCGGCGGCAGCGGTCTTCTGGAACGAATACTGGGCAGACCCCGAAAAGCCCTTTGACGAATTTCTGAAAATCGTCCAGTCCAAAATGTCCATTTACTTATCGGAGCAGTTGGATTGAACGGAGCAGCTGCCCCGGCATACAAGTTGTTTCTTTTTTTGTAAAACGCCTATTGACAGATGTGGCAGGATGTGGTATAATACAGTTATACAGATGTAACGTACTGCATATCTGAAAGGAGACGCGAAATGAAACATATCCTGCCTGTTCTGCTTCTGGTTGTTTCTCTGCTGTCGCTCATCGCCTGCAATCCGACGGAACATCCCGATGAAATTCCCGAGGACAACCGCTCGGTTGTATTCCGGGGCGAGGAGATTGTACTGCCGGAGGGATGGAATGTTCGCTCGATTCCCGCACTGTCCTGGACCGGGGATGTTCTGACGGCCGCACTGCGGCAGCCGAAGGAGCCAAACGGAAACGGTTCCTATCACTATGATATTGCCTCTGCACAGTTTGTCCGCGCTGAAGACGGATTTGTCTTTTCTGCGTTTGCCGACAGCCAGACCGCCCGCGGCAAAACCTTTCCTCTTGCAAATGGAGTAAGTGCTGTCAGCTATACTGAGATTGATGCATATACTGCTGTGATGACGCTGACATTTTCCCGTGACGACGAGGAGCTGTTTGTCTGCTTCCCTGCCAACGATATGGGCTACAACCTGATGCAGGATGTTGATAATATGGCAGGAACAGGCTTTGCGGTCCTGCATGTGGCTGTGATTGAAAATGGGGAGGCACCGCTGTATGCGGTTCTCACAACGGAAGGACTGTGTGCTTATCATGCTGACGGTACGACTGCTTTTACCATCCGTGATACCAATGATCCCACCGCGATTATCGTCACCGATAACCGACTTTTGTACCTGAATCGGAACCGGGAAGGTGTCGGCACCCTGCGGCTGGTGGATACCGCCGCCGGAAAACTGACCGATATCATTCCCCTGCCGTCCACACTGGTCGGTAATGCCATGATGCAGCAGCCGACGCTGATTGGGGGCGGCGGATATGATCTGTATGCCTACAAATCAAACGGACTTTGGGGTGTGGATATCCTGTTTTCCGAGGACGGTTCGCATACGTCCACGGCTGAGCTGGTGCTTGACTTCATGGAATCGGGCATTGTGTACAGAGATCTGCGCGGCGTCTGTATGATTGATGCACAAACCGCCGTGATCGCAATGCAGGATTTCTACGACTATGATGCACCGGGAACGCTGACCGTCTACCGCATGGTTCCCGCCGATCAGGTTCCCGAAAAGCAGGAAATTGTGATTGCTTCCCTCTGTGATAACAACCCCTGGTCAGGCTCTGAGGAGATCATCGACTTCAACCTTTCCTCGGACACCCACCGCTTTGTCTTCCGCGATTACAGCACCTATCCGGCCGAACAGCGAAAAACCGCATTCGATACCGACATTGCGGCAGGCAAGATTCCGGATATTGTCCTGCTTGAAGAAAACGCATATAAATACCTGCCGACAAGTATGCTGGAGGTGTATGAAAAATCCCCGCTGTTCTGTGATTTGAAGCCCTATCTGATGGCAGACGATCAGTTTGATTACGATGATCTGTTCTCCTGCGTCACCACAGCGTATGAGTACAACGGGACCCAGCGCGTATTTCCGTTGTTCCGGGACTTCAGTATGATCTTTGCTCGCACAGCAGAGGTTTCTGCGCCGATGACGCCCGATGAATACCTTGCGTTTGCGGAAAACGCGCTTGCCGCCGATCCGGAGCGCAGTCTGTTTGCATCCGTCAGTCAATATTACCCCATCTGTGCCGTCATCGGTGAGCGGTATGATACACGGACGGCAGAATGTCAGTTTGACGACGCTGTCCTCGCCGCATGGATTGACAGGGCTGCTGCCCTTGGCAATGGTGCGGATGTCGACCGCGAAATCCCGTATTCCGAGCAGTTCCGCCAGGGCAAGCTGTGTTTTTTCAGCCGGTATCTTCCGAACTCGCTTTATGACTATTTCTGTCTGATGTATGAGCTTGGTGCGGATTCTCCCGATGACATTGCAGCCGTCGGCTATCCGAGTGAATCGCGGTCACTGTATGCCTATGACAGCGGCGGTCAATTCTTTGCCATCACCGAACAGTCACAGTATAAGGAAGAATGCATCGATCTGCTCTGGGCGATTCTCTCCGACCATACCCTTCCGACTGTAGACCGAACAGCGCAGTTCTACGTGAATTCTCACGCGGATGTTGCAGAGCAGCTTGCTGCGTTTGACGGTATGACACTGGTATACAACGATAGGTATCCCAGCATATACCCCGATGAAGAAGCTGCGGAAATGCCAGGTACCAAGGTCAAAATCACCGCAGAATGGGCGGATGCCTATACCGCACTGATGGACAGCATCACGCACCGCATCACGGAATACAAAACACCGGAGAAGCTGTTCTATGAGGAGTTTCGGACGAATAACGGTGCCGATACCGCGGAAGCATTGCGTGTCATTCAGTCGCGTATCTCGATCTATCTGTCTGAGCAGTTTGAATAATCAGCCAGTTCCATCTAAAAATCATACAGCGCCGATGCAGGCAAAATCACCTGCACCGGCGCTGGTTGTTTATTCATTGCAGACAAACGGCTCGGTGAAGCGTCCGTCCTCATCAAGATACGAATACAGTGTGATTTCCTCGCAGTTTTCCGCGCCGAAGCCGTCCTCATCCTCAAAATACCGTCCGTCCGGTTGAAGCGTCCACGATACTTTGGCTTTCCCATCACGAAAGACACTGATACGGAAGCCAAACCGGACAACCCCATGATACGGATATTGCACGTCTTTCGTCCATGCACCTTTTTTCACGCCTGGAAAGCCGCAAATATGTCCGGTGCGGTTCACAATACAGCGGCAGAATGCGGCATCATCCGTCCGGCGAAGACAAAGGTTGATCGGGCGATATCCGCCGTATCCGTTGGAGACCTCGTCGAATTCGTAATAAAATGTGCCGCCAAGCCGAAAACGTGGTTCGCTTGTATGTGAGGTATTCTGTTTTGCGGGGGAGAAAAGCCGTTTCAGAAAATCCATGTTCCGTCCTCCTGTCCTGAATGTTTTCACGGTTTATGCATATCATTATATCACAGAAATCTTCATCATTCAATAGTAAATTGCGGCTTTTTGTGTGAAGTCCCTGTCATGTATTGAATAGAATGTCGGAGGCACAGCAGTTTCTTGAACAAATTATAAACATTCTGTTTCCGGAACGTAACATATTCCGATATCTATTGCAATCACTGAACAAATCGTGTATAATCTTATCATTGTCAATCGCGGTCATTTGACCGCATCAAGCGAATTGATTATCTGTTGTAAGGAGGATATCATATTGTCACCCCACAGTACCAACCGCGAGGAGCTGCTGAAAGCACTCGCCGCAGACGAAGAACGCGGTCTGAACACAGCACAGGTGGAAGCCCTGCGTCAGACACACGGCTATAACAAGCTGTCTGAAAAGAAAAAGAAAACTGCACTGCAGCGGTTCTTTGACCAGTTCAAGGATGCGATGATCATCATTCTGATTGCTGCCGCTGTCATCTCGTTTGTCGTTGCCGTTGTTGAAGGCAATCCGAAAGAATTTTTTGAACCGGTTCTGATTCTGCTCATCGTGATTCTCAATGCTGTCATGGGCGTATTGCAGGAATCCAAGGCAGAAAAAGCTCTGGATGCGCTCAAGAGCATGTCCGCTCCGCACGCACGCGTTATCCGTGACGGTGAAGAACGCATCATCGATGCGGCTGAGCTGGTTCCCGGTGACATCATCAAGCTGGAAGCGGGCGACTTTATTCCCGCCGATGCACGTCTTCTGCATTCCGTCAGCCTGAAAAGCGAGGAATCTGCACTGACCGGCGAATCGGTTCCCTCCGAAAAGGATGCACAAACCCTGCCTGCCGAGGATGCCCCGCTCGGTGACCGCTCCAATATGATTTTCTCCGGCTGTTCTGTCACCTACGGTACCGCCGTCGCCGTTGTTACAGCGACCGGTATGAAGACCGAAATGGGTAAGATTGCGAACCTGCTGGACAATGAGGAAGAAGGTCAGACCCCGCTTCAGAAAAAGCTGGCACAGCTTGGCAAGTACCTTGGTTTTGTTGCGCTCGGTGCGTGTGCAATCATTTTTGCCGTCGGTCTGGCAAACGGCATTCCCGTCCTCGAAATCTTCATGACAGCCGTTTCCCTCGCCGTTTCCGCAATTCCGGAAGGTCTGCCGGCAATCGTTACCATCGTCCTCTCCATCGGTGTTCAGAAGATGGTCCGGCGCAATGCGCTCATCCGCCGTCTTCCTGCCGTCGAAACACTCGGTTCCGCATCCATTATCTGTTCCGATAAGACCGGTACCTTGACCCAGAACCGCATGACGCTTGTCCGCGCATATCTGGATGACGGCACAACTGAGGATATTACCGCCAATAATTCGGAGCCCATCCGTCGGCTCCTGCTCTGGGGCGCACTCTGTTGTGACGGTTCTGTGACCTTTGATGCAGACGGAAAGGAAACCCACATTGGCGACCCGACCGAAACCGCAATCATCCTTGCCGCACATAAAAACGGTATGCCCAAGGACGAAATCAACCGCGCAAATCCCAGACGTGCTTCCCTGCCCTTCGACTCCGACCGCAAGCTCATGTCCACGGTCAACGAAATTGACGGTAAGCCGGTTGTCATTGTCAAGGGTGCATTTGATATGATGCTGCCCCGCTGTGTCAGGGGAAATCTGGATGCTGCACGGGAAAAATGCGAGGAGCTGTCGCGTGATGCGCTCCGTGTCCTTGCCATCGGATATAAGGAGCTTTCCGAAGTTCCCGCAAATCCTACCTCTGAGACGCTGGAAAATGACCTGACCTTCCTTGGTCTTGTCGGTATGATCGATCCGCCCAGACCCGAATGCAAGGTCGCGGTTGCTACCTGCCGCCGCGCCGGCATCAAGCCTGTTATGATTACGGGCGACCATGTTGTCACCGCCGCTGCCATCGCGCGTGAGCTTGGCATCATGGAAGAGGGCGACGATGCTGTCACCGGTGTACAGCTTGACGCGATGACCGATGAAGAGCTGGATGCACGTGTGGAAAAGATTTCCGTTTATGCCCGTGTTTCTCCCGAGAATAAGATCCGCATTGTCAAAGCATGGCAGCGCAAGGATCAGGTCGTTTCGATGACCGGTGACGGTGTCAATGATGCACCTGCGCTCAAAGCCGCCGACATCGGCTGTGCTATGGGTATCACCGGTACGGACGTTGCCAAAGGTGCTGCCGATATGACGCTGACCGATGACAACTTCGCAACCATTGTCGAGGCAGTCCGTGAAGGCCGCGGCATTTACGCCAACATCCGCCGCGTTGTTGAATTCCTGCTCGGTACGAACATTGGTGAAGTGATCACTGTCTTTGCTGCAATGCTTCTCTGGCATAAGACACCGCTTCTGTCGATGCAGCTGCTTTGGATCAACCTCGTTACGGACTCCCTGCCGGCCATTGCGCTCGGTATGGAAGAAGTGGAGGACAATATCATGGAGCAGAAGCCGCGCTCCAAGAATGAAAGCATTTTTGCGCACGGCATGGGTCTGCGTGTCATCCTGCAAGGCTTCATGTTCGCCGCACTGACGCTCATCGGTTATGTCATCGGCGAAAAGACAACCGGTACCGTCGAGGGCGGTCAGACGATGGCATTCATGATTCTGTCCATGTCTCAGATTGTTCAGGCACTGAACATGCGCTCCGACCATTCCCTGTTCCGCTCCAATCCGTTTTCCAACCGTACGATGAATCTGGCAGTATTGTCCTCCGTTGCGCTGACTGCTCTGCTGGTCTTCACGCCCGTCGGTACGATTTTCGGTCTGGTTTCCCTGCCGGCACATCTGTATCTGATCGCGCTGGGACTTCTGCTCATTCCCCTGCCCGTTCAGGAAATCGGTAAGGCATTTGGTCTGATTGATCGCTGACAGTTCTATCATAAGAAAAAACCGCTCCGCACGGGGCGGTTTTTCTCGTCTGCCGCAGTTGCCAGGACCACTGCTTCTATTCAAAAAACAGTCACAAAATATCCATACGCTGTTCTTAAATTGCTGGTATCATGAATGCAGAATCACGACGCTGCGGTGTCTCTCAGAACCGCCCGTCGGACAAAATCATGTGAAAGGACTTGTGCATATGAAAGCAAAAAACATCCCCTACCGTCAGGTACACCTCGACTTCCACACCTCCCCTGCCATCCCCTCCGTCGGTGAGCGCTTCTCCCGTGAGCAGTTTGCCGAAGCACTGAAGCGCGGTCACGTTAACTCCATCACCGTCTTCTCCAAGTGCCATCACGGCTACTCCTACCATCCGACGACGGCAAACGAAATCCATCCCGGACTGAAGTTTGACCTGCTCGGCGAGCAGCTGGCGGTATGCCGGGAACTCGGCGTCAACGCGCCCGTCTACATTTCCGCCGGCTTTGACGAAAAGGAAGCCAACCGCCATCCCGAATGGCTCGTCCGTCATTCGCCGAACTACGGTCCCGATTTTCTGAACAGCGCCGGATACAAGCTGTTCTGCTACAACACGCCGTATATGGATCAGCTGCAGGCGCAGATTGAGGAAGTCATGGAGCGCTACAACCCCGTCGGCATCTTCCTCGATATTTCCGCTGTCCGCACCTGCTACTGCCAGAACTGTCTTGCCTCCATGCGTGAAAAGGGGCTTGACCCGCACAATCCTGCCGATGTCGCAAAGCACGGCGAGATGGTCTACGCGGAATATGCCCGCCGCTGTGAAGCCGCTGTCCGCAAGTACAATCCCAATACCTTTATCTTCCACAATGCCGGCAACATCACGCGCGGCAGACGTGACATTGCCGATTACGATACCCACCTTGAACTGGAATCTCTGCCGACGGGCGGCTGGGGCTACGACCACTTCCCGATGAGCGCGGCATATGTGCGCAATCTCGGCATGGAATACCTCGGCATGACCGGCAAGTTCCACACGACATGGGGTGAGTTCGGCGGCTTCAAGCATCCCAATGCCCTCCGCTATGAAACCGCGCTGTCGATTGCCCTCGGCGCAAAATGCTCCATCGGCGACCAGATACATCCGTCGGGCGAGATGAATCTCTCCACCTACGATCTGATCGGCGCGGCGTACAAGGAAGTCGAAGCAAAGGAATCCTTCTGCCGTGACAAGATCGCCATCTCGGACGTTGCCGTGCTGTCCGTGGAAGCGGCGGCAAAGACCAACGACCGCAATTCCAAGCCCGACATCGGCGCGTGCCGGATGCTGCTTGAGGGCAAGTACCTCTTTGATCTGATCGATATGGAAACCCCGTTTGACGGCTACAAGCTCGTCATTCTGCCCGATGCGATTGCCGTGGATGAAGCCCTTGCCGCACGTCTGAACGCTTTTGTGACTCGCGGCGGTAAGCTTCTCGCCACCGGCAAGTCCGGTCTGAATGTCGCGGGTGACGCATTTGCCATCGACCTCGGCGTAAAATATGAGGGTGTCAACGCCTACCGTCCGTCCTACATGGTTCCGGCGGAGCAGACCAAGATGGTCAACGGCGTGACCTCCTATGTCATGTATTCCGAGGCGCAAAATGTTACCCCGTGTGACGGCGCGGAAGTCTTTGCATCTCTTGCAGAGCCGTACTTCAACCGCACGCCCGAGCACTTCTCCTCGCATCAGCACACCCCGGACATTCCCGATTCCCGCCGTCCTGCCGCCGTTTACACGGAAAACACGGCGTACATCGGCTGGAGCATCTTTGAAGACTACGCAACCAAGGGCAGCCTGTGTCTCAAAGAACTGTTCTTAAACGCTGTTGAAAAATTGATCGGCGAAACAAAGACCGTCTCCGTGACGGGTCTTCCCGACCGCGGCGTGGTCACGCTGACGCGCGATGCGGACGGCGCAAAGTACCAGCTGCATCTGCTGTTTGCCCACACCTGCGTGCGCGGCACCGGCATTGAGGTCATTGAGGATCTCGTTGATCTTCACAATCTGTCCGTCACCCTGCGCGGCATCGATGCGTCTTCTGTCAAGTCCCAGCCGGACGGCACGGAGATCGCATTTACCGCAGAGGACAACGGCATCACCATCCCCGTCGACGTGCTGTCGATGCACAAGCTGATTGAGATTACCTGCAAATGAACGAAACCGCATTTCCATGGCGCGTCACCGATGTGCGGGACTTGCCCGGCGACAGTGCGTTCCTGCTTGACAACGGCAGAATCACGATCCTCTGCGACACAGGCTACGCCTTCACAGGTGCCCGTGTTGCCCAGAATATCCGCCGCGTCCTCGGTGACCGACCGCTTGACTATATCTTTTTAACCCATTCACACTATGACCATGCGGCGGGTTCGCCGTATATCCGAGGGGCGTATCCCGGTGTCACGGTTGCCGCCGGAGCCTATGCCGCAGGCATCTTTGCAAAGCCGACTGCGCGGGCGGTGATGCGTGATCTTGACCGCAAATGTGCCGCGGCGCACGGGATTTTCGATTATGAGGATCAGATCGATGCGCTGTCGGCGGATCTGGCACTGTCGGACGGCGACGAAATTCCGGGAACCGGCTTTTGTGCCGTTTCTCTGCCCGGACATACCCGCTGTTCCTTTGGCTTTTATGATGCGGAAAACCGCTTTCTGATCTCCCCGGAAACGCTCGGTGTGTTGTACGGGGACAACACCTATATTCCCGCCTATCTGGTCGGATACCGGATGACGCTGGATGCCTTTGCTCGCGCAAAGACGTTTGATATCGGCACAATGCTTCTGCCGCACAGAGGACTTGTCGACGGCATCCGTGCGGCAGAGTTTCTGCGGTGCTCGGAGCAGGCGGCACGGGACACGGCGGACTATTTCCTCGGTCTGATGAGACAAGGACTGTCGGACGATGCGATCCTTGCGCGCTACACCGACGCAGTTTATACAGACGATGTACAAAAAACGTATCCGCCCGATGCGTTCCGTCTCAACTCATCTATCATGATCGCGCTTGTCCGGCGGGAGGTCTTTTCTGCCGCAGATAACCGGTAAAGGAGGCACAGATCGCCACATGTTTCACAGCCATTACCAATTATACCAAACCTGTTTTCCCGGTTATCCTCTCTCGTATGAGGATTTTTGCGATATCACCGATATTGCAAATACACCGGTTCTGCCGGAAGAAAAGGACGGCGATAAGCTGATCGGATATGCGCTTGGCGGCAACGGTCATGTGACCGTGCTCGCCGTCGACAAAGCCTACCGCAATCGCGGCATCGGCAGCCGTCTTCTGACACAAGCGGAGGCACGTCTGACCGAAAACGGCGCTGACCGCATCGTACTCGGCCGCGGCAGCAGTATGTTTCAGGGTGCGCCGATCGATGCGGATGCACAGGATATCCAGTCGTTTTTTGAAAAGCGCGGATACCGAAGCGAAGGTGTTACCTACAATATGGACATTGATACCGCTGACTTTGTCTACGGTACACATGGGATTCCGAGGCCGGAGAATGTGACATACCGTTTCGCCGCTGCAACCGATACGGACGAACTCTTGACCGCTGTGGAGCGAACCGATTCCGGCTGGACATCCCTTTACCGGGATTGTGACGACGATATCCTGCTTGCCATCTGTGACGGCAGAATCGTCGGCTTTGAGCTGCTCGGAGAGTACGGCGGCATCTTCACACAAAACGCGCACAAGCACGGCAGCATCGGCTGTGTCGGCGTGATACCGGAATACAGACGGCGCGGCATCGGGCTGGATATGACAGCACGGGCTGTGCAGATGCTCAAGGACAGAGGCTGTGACAAGATTCAGCTGTTATATCTCGTGCTCGATCATTGGTACGGCAAGCTGGGCTTTTACAAGACGAGCACGCAATGGATGGCACACAAGTCCTTGTGAGCGGCGAGAGGAGTGAGTCATAATCCTTCGATACAAACTGTGAACTGCCGTGGGTATTTTGCCTGCGGCAGTATTTTTTGCGGCAATTTATCGTCGAATCTCTTGTAAAAAAACGGAATCTGTGGTATACTTATTCTGGAAAATTATACCCGCCGGAAATGCCGGCATGAAAGGAATGGAAACCGCTATGATGATGACAAAGGACGAGGCGTCAGAACGCATACAGACGCTCCGATCACAGATTTCCTACCATCAGAAACGATATTATGACGAGGATGCACCGGAAATTTCCGATGCGGAATACGACAGACTGTTTTATGAATTGATCGCGCTGGAGCAGGCATACCCGGAACTGGATTCTCCGGACAGCCCGACCAAGCACGTCGGTGGTCATGCGTCGGAAAAATTCGAGAAGATCACACATGCCGTACGCATGAGCAGCTTGCAGGACGTGTTCTCTTATGAGGAGCTGCGTGCGTTCTTTGCCCGCGTGGAGGAGACACTCGGTTATGCGCCTGCATACTCGGTTGAGTGCAAAATTGATGGCTTATCGGTGTCGCTGGAATACCGGAACGGACGGTTTGTCCGCGGTGCGACGCGCGGCGACGGTGATGTCGGCGAAAATGTAACGGCGAATCTGCTGACGGTTCGTGATATCCCGAAAATTCTGCCGAGAGATGACATCCCTGCCCTGACCGTGCGCGGGGAGGTCTATATGCCGCATGACGCATTTGAGGCATTGAACCGCGAACGTGAGGAAAATGAGGAAACCTTATTTGCCAATCCCCGCAACGCCGCAGCCGGCTCTCTGCGTCAGCTCGATCCGGAGATCACCGGAAAGCGCGGATTATCGGTTTTTGTGTTCAATGTGCAGTCCTCCGACGGCATTTCCTTTGCTTCTCACACAGAAAGCCTTGATCTGCTTGCGTCGCTTGGACTTCCGGTCATCCGTGAGCGCGAAACACTGTCCTCGGCGGACGACATCATTGCTTATATTGAAAAAATCGGCGAAATGCGTGCCGCCCTTCCCTACGATATCGACGGCGTGGTGATCAAGCTCGATGATCTGGCGGAGCGTGCGACCCTCGGCGAAACCGCGTCCACACCGAAGTGGGCGGTTGCCTATAAATTCCCGCCGGAGGTCAAGGAAACGAAGCTGCTGGACATTGTGGTGCAGGTCGGACGGACGGGTGTGCTGACGCCGAATGCTGTGCTGGAGCCGGTGCGTCTTGCCGGAACAAGCGTGTCCCGTGCAACCCTGCACAACATCGATTTCATCAGAGAACGCGACATCCGCATCGGCGATACGGTTTATGTGCAGAAAGCAGGAGACATTATTCCGGAGGTTCTGCGTGTCAAAATGGCTGACCGCGCACCGGATGCTATGGAATATACCATGCCTGAGGTTTGTCCGTCGTGCGGCGGTGCGGTTTACAGGGATGCGTCCGAGGCGGCAACGCGCTGTATCAACCCCGTGTGTCCGGCGCAGCTGCTGCGTGCGCTTGCACACTTTGTGTCCCGCGATGCGATGAACATCGACGGCTGCGGCATCGCGGTTCTCAGACAGCTGCGCGAGGCGGGACTGATTCACTCCGCCGCAGATCTTTATTCCTTGCAGGAGGAACCGATTGCTGCGCTGGACCGCATGGGCAAAAAATCAGCGCAGAATCTGCTCCGTGCAATTGAAGCATCAAAATCTGCCGGAGCTGACCGTTTGATTTATGCACTCGGCATCGGAGGTATCGGACAGAAAGCCGCGCAGACGCTGGCAAAGCATTTTGGTGACATCGATGCGCTGTTCTCGGCAGACCGTGAAACCCTGTGCCAGATTGAGGACATTGGTGCCATCACCGCGGACAGCATTATCGGTTATTTTTCCAATCCGGAGGTGCGTATTCTCATCGACCGGCTGAAGGATGCCGGTGTAAAAACCACCTACGAAACCGCGGTACAGGGTTCTGCCCTTGCGGGAAAGACCTTCGTTCTGACGGGAACTCTGCCCACCATGACGCGCGATGAGATGTCCGCGCTGATTGAAGCAAACGGCGGCAAGGTGACTTCATCTGTGTCAAAGAAAACCTCTTTTGTGGTCGCGGGAGCAGAGGCTGGCTCGAAGCTGACAAAGGCGGAGGCGTTGGGCATTCCGGTGCTGTCGCAGGATGAGCTTCTGTCGATGCTCGGCTGATACGCGCCCTATACAATCACGAAATTCACATTCCATACCGAAAGGAAATCAGATATGTTTGTAGATCAGGTAAAAATTTTTATCAAAGCCGGTGACGGCGGCAACGGTGCCGTTTCGTTCCACCGTGAAAAATATGTCGCAGAAGGCGGTCCAGATGGCGGTGACGGCGGACGCGGCGGCAGCATTGTCTTTGTCATTGACGAGGGGACCAATACACTGCTCAACTTCCGTTATCACAGAAAATTCATCGCGAAGAACGGTGAAAACGGACGCGGCGGCAAAATGCACGGTGCAACTGCCGAGGATCTGATCATTCCCGTCCCCGCTGGCACTGTCATCCGCGATGCCGAAACGGGTGCGATTATCAAGGATATGTCCGACTGCGGACCGTTTGTCTGTCTGAAGGGCGGCAACGGCGGCTGGGGCAACCGTCATTTTGCGACCCCGACACGTCAGATTCCGCGCTTTGCAAAGTCGGGATTGAAGGGTAAGGAAATGGAAGTCACGCTGGAGCTGAAAATGCTCGCGGATGTCGGTTTTGTCGGACTGCCCAACGTCGGCAAGTCGTCGATTCTGTCGATGATCTCTGCCGCAAAGCCGAAGATTGCCAACTACCACTTCACGACGCTCTCCCCTGTCCTCGGTGTCGTTTCCACCGGCGGCGAGGGCGGCGGCTTTGTCGCGGCGGACATTCCCGGTCTGATCGAGGGTGCGTCCGAGGGTCTGGGGCTTGGTCATGACTTCCTGCGCCATGTTGACCGCTGCCGTCTGCTTCTGCACGTGGTTGACGTTGCCGGCAGCGAAGGACGCGATCCGATCGAGGATATCGAACTGATCAACGCAGAGCTGGCGCAGTACTCCGAATCCCTTGCCGACCGTCCGCAGATCATTGTTGCCAACAAGCGCGACCTGCTGCCCGAGGACGCGGATCTGACCGAATTTGAGGACTATGTCGCATCGCTCGGTTATCCGCTCATCTATGTTTCCGCCGCAACAGGCGAAAACGTGAAGCAGATGGTCTATCTGGCCGCCGAGATGCTCCACGACCTGCCGCCGCTGACCGTCTATGAGGCGGATTACGTCGAGCCGCAGCCGACGGTCGAGCCGGGCGATCACGCCATCACGATGCGCCGCGAGGGCGCGGTCTGGTACGTCGAGGCGGACTGGCTTTATAATCTTGTCGGCTCGGTCAACTTCGAGGACAGAGAGTCCCTGCGCTACTTTGACCGCGTCCTCCGTACCTCCGGTGTCTTTCAGAAGATGCGAGAGGGCGGTGTCCGCGACGGCGACTCGGTCAACATTTACGACTTTGAGTTTGATTTTGTGGAATAATTTCCGTTTTTATAAGTGAAATCCGATGTTTTGACTGATTCGTTTTCTGAAACGTATTGGATTCGGAGGTTGATTATGAAACGGTACCTGATTTTTCTGCTTTTACTCACATTTGTCCTGCTGTCCTGCACACAGACGGCGGAACCCGACGATCGGACTGCGATTTTTTCGGGAACGGAGCTGACACTTGACGTGCAGACCGTCGCTGACCCGCCGGACCTGTCATTCAGCGGGGATACGCTCACTGTCCGTGCGCTGCAGCCGGGGGACACCGCGGTCACCCTGACGCTCGGCACGGACGGCAGTCTGACGGGAAGCGCGCCGGTACCCGATGTCCCCCCGGACGTGGTTCCGGCAGGCGGCATGCTGCTTGACCGCCATGCCGTTGACGGCGGGGAGATCGTCTACGCCGCAAGCTATGACACGGAGCCTGTGTCTTGTGCGGCACTGGTGCGCGGGGGACAGACGGTACTGACGTTTGACCCGGCAGGGGATCTCGGATATAGTCTGAAATACGACAATCCCCGTGCCGGGGAGCTTTTCCGTCTGACAGATGCGCTTGCCGTATCGGTCGGGGAGGAAACGCGGTATCTTCTTCTGTCGGCGGAGGGGCTTTGCTGTTATGCTGACGATGGCACGCTGCTCTGGTCGGAGCGCGGCAATCTGACACGGGACATTGCTGGTGTCGGCGAGGGTGTCTGCGTTCTGCGGCAGAAGGCAGAGGCGCAGACGCTGCATTTTCTGAACATGGACGACGGAAGCCGCTCGGAGGCCGTTGTCATCGGCGGGGAGGCGGTGTCCTTCTCTGCTCTCGGCGAAAACGACATGCTGTTTTCCGGCGGCGGACACGATCTGTACACCGCGAACGGAACCGGCGTGTATGCTCTTGATTTTTCGGAGGACAGATCGGCGGCCTACTGCACGCAGATCATCGATTTTGCCCGCTCGGACATTTATCCGGACGCGGTGCGCGCGCTTGTCATGACGGATGCGCAAACGGCGTTTCTTGTCATCGATGACCCGGAGGAGGCGGGGTCAGAGGCATCCCTCTGGCGCTATCACATGCTTGCCCCGGAGGCGCTTCCGCAGAAAACAGAGCTGGTTCTGGCGATTTTCTCCGCGCAAAATTCCTATCAGCTTCCGGTCTATCACTTCAACCGCACACACGCGGACATGCGCATTGTTGTGCGCGACTATCGGGTGTATGAGGACGAGGATGAGCGCGTCATGCGCTTCAATACCGACATTGCCGCCGGGGACATTCCCGACATGGTGCTGCTGTGGCAGAACTCCAACTACGGCACGGCGGTGTCCGACTACGAGCGCTCCGATCTGTTTGCGGACCTTGTGCCGCTGCTGTCCGCCGACCCCGATTTTGACTATGAGGGACTGCTGTCCTATGTGAAAGCCCCCTACACCCGGTACGACGGTGGGCAGTATCTGTTTCCGCTGCAGCCGGGGGCAAGCGGCTATTTTGCCGATCCTGCCGTAGCCGATGCACCGCTGACGATGGAGGGCTATCTTGATCTATGTGAAGCTCACGGCGCAAAGCCATCGCAGGGGATGAGCCTGATTGCCGCCGCCGTGGATGATTTTTACGATGAAGAAACGGCATCCTGTTCCTTTGACGGCGGACGGCTGGAAGCTCTGCTCACCCGTGCCGAAGCAATGGCGGACCATGCGGGTGCGTCCCCGTTGATTCCGCTCCGGATGTCCCATGTGACGCTGTGGCACTTTGTCACCCGGCTGCAGGAGGCGACCGGCGGTGCGCTGTCCGATGCGGACGGCGAGTTCCCGTTGGTACCTGTCGGTTATCCGACGGAGGACGGTGCGCTGTGCGTTGACTTTGTTTCCTCGGAATTTTTCGCCGTCACGAGGACATGTGCGCATTCCGATGCGGCGGTTGACTTCCTGCAGATGCTGATGGAGGAAAACAAAATCGTCAATACCCCGCTCGATGCACTGTACTGGCACCGCTTCGACGGGGGACTTGGGCAGACCTACGATGCTCGCGATGTCATGGAGGAGCTTGCGTTTTATGAGGACAAGACGCTGGTCTATGAGGACAACGCCTACTACATTTACGCCGATGACGATCCCGCGCTTGCGGAGGCGGTCGGCACGCACTTCAAAATCACCGATGCGGCCGCGGATGCGTTTATTTCGTATCTGGATTCCGTGACGCGGCGCGTCAATTACGGCTCCCCTGCCGCAACGATTTTCCGCGAGGAATACCGCGCCATGGCGGACCGTCCGATTGCCGAGCGGCTGAAGATCATTCAGTCCAAAGTTTCGCTGTACTTATCGGAGCAGTTCGGATGACAGGCTTTCACAGCGCAGTACGTTGTGCGGCTGCAGACAACAGAGGTGTGCCTGTGTAAAACGTGACTGCCGCCGTATTCCGTGTTTCGGGCGATTCGTGAATCGCCCCTACAATTTGGACAGCGGCCGCCGGAAACGGATTCAAAGCCCCCGATATCAATCCAAACGACCGTCAGAAAGGAACCACATCATGCTTTTATACAACAAACCCGAAACACTCGGTGCCGTCGATGCGCTGGGACGCAGACTGACCACCGATGCCATTGACCGTCCCGTGCGTGACCGTGCCGTCGGTCTGTTCTACTTCCTCTGGTGCGGTGAACACGGCAGACACAAGCCGTATGATATCTCAAAGATCACTGCCGCCGACCCGGAAGCCGGCTATCACACCGATTCTCCCGCATGGGGCGGCGTGGGCACGTATCACCACTGGGGCGAGCCGTTCTACGGCTACTATTATTCCGACGACGAATGGGTTATCCGCCGCCATATGATGCTGTTCTGTGATGCCGGCGTGGATTTTCTGTTCTTTGACACGACCAATGCTGTCATTTATGAGCACAATGCAAAGATTGTTCTGCGTGTATTGCAGGAATACCACGACGCGGGCTACCGCATTCCCCGTGTCATGTTCTATACCAACACCCATTCCGGCGACACGGTACAGCACATCTATGAGGCCATTTATAAGCCGGGATACTGCCCGGACACGTGGTATTACCGTGACGGCAAGCCGCTGATCATCGCCGTGGCGGAGGAATGCTCGGAGGAGACACGCGCCTTCTTCAATATCAAAATGTCGCAGTGGCCGAATGAGCCGGACAAGCGCGGCGGCTGGCCGTGGATGGACTTCACCCGTCCCCAGCGCGTGTTTGAAAACCTCGACGGTGTTCCGGAGGTCATCAACTGCTCCGTTGCCCAGCATCCGCAGCTGCGCTTCGGTGACTCGGTTCTCTACGGCGAGGCGGGCAACTGCGGACGTGCCTATCACAACGGTGCAAACGATCCCGCGCCCGATGCGTATGTATATGGCTATAACTTCGCCGAGCAGTTTGACCGCGCGATTGAAACCGATCCGCCCGTCGTGCTCGTCACCGGCTGGAACGAGTGGATTGCCGGTCGGTGGGAAGGCATTCCCGAGCGTCCGATCATGTTTGTCGACTGCGCCAACCACGAATACAGCCGTGATCTGGAAATGATGCGCGGCGGCTACTTTGACAACTATTATCTGCAATTCATCGACTGCATCCGCCGCTACAAGGGACAGGCAGCAGCCGAACCTGCGGACACGCGCACGTGGCATCATGTTCCAGGCGGCAATTTCCACCGTGACAACGACGGCTACGGCACGCACTATCGGAACACCACCGGCAGAAATGCGCTGAAATCCATGACCGTTTCCTATGACATAACGTCCTGCTATGTCACGGTGACCGCCCATGCGCCGCTGTCCGAGAATCGATCCGGCAGCTATATGCAGCTGTTTGTGCGCACACAGGGAGATCGGTCTTGGAATTATACCGTAATTCCGAATCCGGACGGGAAAACCGCGGAGATGTATTGCCTGACCGGGGACGGTCAGACGGAGTCCGATGACTTTACACGCCGTGTACGTATGACCACTGTGCCGATGACCGTCGGTGATGACTTTGTCACTTATACCCTGCCTCGGTCTGATCTTCCTGTGCAGTGGTTCAAGGTCTGCGACAGTACCGAGGAGATCACCTGCGCTGAGGACTTTTACGATCTGGGCGATACCCTGCCGGTCGGACGGCTGTGGGGCGTGATGACCTGCAAAAACTGACATCGGAACTGAATATTGAAATAAAGGAGCTTGCGTATCATGAGCTGTCTGAAAATGTACAATATCAATCCGCGTCCGCGCGGGCTGATCCTGCCGGGCGGTTTTGCCGTCACGCGCTTTGCCGATGAAGCACATATTGCGGACTGGCTGTGGATCTGCCGAGACGGTCTGATCGGCGAGGACTGCGGTCCGGAGAAATTCTACGGGGAGCTGGTCAACCTCGACGGTCCCAACCCCTACCGCGACACCTATTTCATCGAGGATGTGAATACAGGCAAAAAGATTGCCACCTTCACCGTGGTACCGAACATGTGGTCAACGGGCATGGGCTACATTCACATGGTTGCCGTGCGGCACGAATACCGCGGACACGGGCTTGGCTCCTTCATTGCCGACTACGCTTTGCAGCTTTTGGTCGGCATGGGTAAGCAGCGCATCTTTCTTCTGACGGGCGACGCACGCACCGCCGCGCTTGCCACCTACATCCGCGCAGGCTTTCTGCCGGTCAACTACATCGACGAAAACGGGCTTGATATGGTTTCGCGCTGGCAGGCGGTTGCCGACACGCTCCGCATCTCTGATTTTCTGCTGCTCGACGACGACGGCACGCCGATGACGGTTCTGCACGGGCAGGACGCATGGGGCTGGGATCACACCGAGGAGCCGGAGGAGATTCACGCACTTTGGAACACCTGCCGCCTGCGCGTCACAGACGAGCGCTTCGGTGCGGTCGGCGACGGGGTCACGTGTGACCGTGCGGCGATTCAATCCGCCATTGACACAGCGTATCAGCTCGGAGGCGGCACGGTCCTACTCGATGCGAATCATGTCTTCAAGTCGGGCAATCTGATCCTGCGTGACCGCGTCCGTCTGCACTTTGAGGACGGCGCTGTGCTGCTCCAGTCCTCCGATCCCGCGGACTACGTGCGGCAGGTACGGCACCCCGGGACGCGCAGCATTGCCTACGAGCCGTGTGCGCCGCTCAAAGGGCACAATCTCTATCCCGACATCAAGTGGAGCCATGCGTGGTACTTCAATCTTCCCTTCCTCTTTGCGCCGGAGCACACGCACGATTTCTGCATTGACGGTCACGGCACGGTCCGCATGATGCCCGACGATCATCCCGAGGATCTGCTCAAAATCTGTCCCATCGGCTTCTTCCGCGCACACCGCTTTGAGGTTGCGGATCTGGAGATCACCGACTATCACTCCTACGCGATGATGCCCTTCTACTCCGATCACGGTCTGATCCGGAATCTGACGATTCACAATCCGTCCCACGGCAACGGCGACGGCATCTGTCTGATGAACACCCAGCACATCCGCGTCACCGGCTGTACGATGAACACCGGCGACGATGCGGTCTACATTTTCTCCTCCTACCGCGATCCGCGCGGTATGGTTCGCCCGACCTGGTGGTCCTCGGAGATTCCTCAGCCGTCGCTTGACATCGAGATCGATCACAACGATCTGCGCACCGACCACTGCAAGGCATTCGGCATGATTCTCTGGGGCATTGACTGTCCCGACCAATCGCTCGTTGAGGTGCGTGATATCTATGTTCACGACAACCACATCGAAACGCTCGGCAACTGGAATTACAATCCCTACACGACAAAGAAAGGCAATCCGCCTGTATCAAATGTTCGCTTTGAGAACAACATCATTGACGCGGTGGAGCCGAACTTCTTTGAGACGGTCATCTGCGACATGCACGGCTTCCCCTCCTCACGCACCGTACAGAACGGCGGCTTTGAGGACGGCACGGTCTTCTGGTCGATGAAGCCGAACACCAATCCCGCGTCCGTTTCCGTGCAGAATTACGATATGACGCGCACCGACAGCGAGAACACGGACTACGGGTACCGCTATGGCTGCATTTCGCATTTTGACGAAGGCGATGCAGCGCTGTATCAGGGGCTTTATCTGTATGCAGGTCGTCCCTACTGCTTCTGGGCAAAGGTCCGTTCCGGCTCCGACGCACCCCGGATGTTTGTCCGCGATGCCGACACAGGGGAGATCATCTGCACAAAGGACTTCTGTGCTGCTGACTGGACAGCTGCGGCGATGGAGTTCACCGTTCCGCACGACGGCAACTATCACATCGGCTTCTGCCGCGGCGATGCACGGGTCGGCTTTGCGCATGTGGACAATGTCACGCTCCACGGCTACCACGAAAACGCACAGGGCTTTGTCCGCGTGGCTTGTGATCCGCAGCGCGACTGGAAGCCGCTGTATTTCAATAACGCGAAGCTTTGGGAGTGAGTGGGGGGAATACCACGCACACGGACCACGCACAAGGACGAAAGGTATGCGCCGGATGGCGCATACCTTTCTGTATCTGTATCAGATGCACGTCCCCGCACAAGGGATGACACTTTCTCTCCCGTGCGAGAGAAAGTGTCCAAAGAGGCGCACTACCGTTCGCTCTGGATTGATGCCCTCAAGAAAGAGAAAAAGAGACAAAAGCAAGGCATCAATAGGAGCTCTCTCCTCTGGCGGAATTGTCACGCTATCCGCACAAATGTGGTTAGTCGAATATCCTTTTGCGGCTCTGTGCATCTTTGCACATAGCCGGGTTCTCCCGTAAGCCCCTCTCTCCGAGGGGGGTGGCACGCGAAGCGTGACGGAGGGAGTTTGGGCCGGGTTCGGAGGGATCGGCTGTCACTCCGCACAAAAGCCTTCCCTGGTGAGGGAAGGTGGATTTTGATAAAAACGCTATGCGTTTTTTTCAAAAGACGGATGAGTCGTGTTGCATCGTGTGGACTGCATTCCCCGTTCATTCTATCCATTGACATTCGCGGCGAACTATGGTATAATGACAAAAGTATCCGCAGTTCTGCGGCACCCATATTTTATGCAATCCGGAAAGGAGCTTTCCTGTGTGAAAGCTACGAAAACGACTATGAAAAAACAAACACTTTTACTGCTGTGTCTTTCGGCGGTCTGTGTGATCACGGCATGCGCCGATGCAAAAGACGGCACAGCTGTCACAACTGCCGACACGACTGTGTCCGACACTGCCGCGATCACTGCGGCTGAAACCGAGGATATTGCTGTTGCCGATGTCCCCGCGGATGCCGATTTTTCGGGACATACCTTTACCTTTCTTGTCACGGGAAACACCGAAAACAACTGGCAGAAAAACGACTTCCATGCCCCCGAGGAAACAGGCGATGTGCTGAATGATGCGCGTTTTCGCCGCAATCTTGCTGTGGAGGAGCGGTTCGGCATCAAAATTGAAACAGAAGAACAGTACGGACAAACCAAAGGTGCCGGTACCGGCTTTCTGACCATCGAAAAATGCGTGATGGCAGGCGACACCGCATATGATGCTGGCATGATCGCGGGCTACGACTGTGCGACACTTGCTTGTTCCGGAATGCTTTACGATCTGTGCGACATGCCGTATGTCGATCTGAGCCAGCGCTGGTGGGATCAGCGCGTCAACGAAGACCTGACCATTGACGGCAAGCTCTATTATACGACAGGCGATATTTCCACTGCCGACAACGATGCAACCGGTGCGATCCTGTTCAACAAGAAGATTGTGCAGGATTACGATCTTCCCGATCCGTATGCGCTTGTTCGTGACGGCAAGTGGACGATTTCCACGATGGTGGAAATGGGCAAGAACATTGCCTCTGACCTCAACGGTGACAGCAAATACGACAAAAATGACCGTTATGCCGCGATCATCTGGGACGACACAATGATGGGCATTATCAACGCCGCCGGTGTCAAATGTGCTACCGTCAAGGAAGACGGCAAGCTGGAGCTGACGTTCTACAATGACCGGCTGCTTTCGATGTTTGAGCAGTACCGTGACGCCTACTACGATAATTCGCAGGCGTACGCCTATCAGCGTGTCAGCTACGATATCACCGATCCCGTCAACATGTTCTCAAACGACCAATCGCTGTTCTTCTTCCAACTGCTTGATCTCGTCACGTATTTCCGCGACATGAAAACGGACTTCGGAAT
Source organism: Oscillospiraceae bacterium (assembly GCA_015064785.1). Classification (GTDB taxonomy): domain Bacteria; phylum Bacillota; class Clostridia; order Oscillospirales; family CAG-272; genus RGIG3925. The sequence continues at coordinate 1,217 of SVRM01000046.1, read as the reverse complement.
TCTGCCCCTGCCTAAGCTCGACGAGCAGCAGGAGCGTTACTACTCAACCATCGGCTCATGGCACTCTGTATTCCTCTGTGCACCTGTCGTACAGGAGGACGCGGAACGCACCGGTATTATTCTCGAAGCACTCGCGGCGGAATCGTACAACACGGTTACACCGGCATACTACGAAAAGACGCTGGTTGGCAAGTATATCCGCGACGAGGAATCGGAGGAGATGCTCGATATCATTCTGTCCTCGCACGTCTATGACCTCGGCTGGTTCTATCAGGTCGGTAAATACTGTGATGAGGTTCTTTATATGTGGATGGAAAAGGATGAAGACATGACCTCACGCTACGAACGTCGTGAAAAGATTGCCGTCCGCGATATCGAACGCATCAACGAGGCATTTGCGGAGCTTGGATCCTGATCTGAATGGAGCCAAACCCCGGGATCGGATAACCGTCACTTATGCATTTTTATAAAATTATGGCAATGAAACTGCAAAAATCACTGGATTTTATGCAAATTTATGCCGAAAGCCCTTGACAAACCTCCAAAAATGTGCTAAAATGTACCCATCTTAAAAGAAAGGACGGTCAACGTGATGAAGCAGGCACTCGTACTCAATGAACGTTTTGTCGACTATAACGAGCGATTTTACTTTATGCACGGGGATCGGTCTGCTCTTTTGCCCTGATCACAACCTGTGCAGGTTCTGTATGCACAGAGGTTGATGCATCGCTTGATTTTGCAACCGAATCCCCACAGCCAATGGATGCGCACCGTTGTCTGCGGGGATTTTTATTTTCAAATTCACAAAAATCTGAACAAAAAGGAAATTTACCGTCATGAAAGTCACAGAAAACAAAATTTACAATCCTGCCGTTGAGTGCATGGATCGGGAAGAACTGAAAGCCCTGCAGCTGACCCGCCTGCAAGAAACCGTCAAGCTGGTTTACGAACGTGTTCCCCTGTACCGTCAGCGTATGGATGCGCTCGGCGTCAAGCCGGAGGATATCCGGTCGCTGGATGACATCCGCAAGCTGCCGTTCACCAACAAGACCGACCTGCGCGACGAATTCCCCTTCGGTCTGTTCGCGGCCGACAAAAAGGATATCGTCCGTATTCAGGGCTCGTCCGGTACGACCGGTAAGCCGATTGTCTCCGGCTACACGGAAAACGACGTGGAGGTCTGGACGGAAATGGTCGCACGTTCTCTGACGGCGGCA
>SVRM01000168.1 GCA_015064785.1 Oscillospiraceae bacterium | reverse complement strand
CTTCCCCGAAAGAGCAGAAGCTCTGTTTGCAAAGGCAGAAGCTGCTTCCAAGGCGAAGTACGAAAGACTTACCAGATTCGTCAAGCTGTACGAAGAGAACTAATTCTTTTCTGTGTCGCATCGCTGGATAAAACAGCATAACGAAACCCCTCACATGTCAAAGTGTGAGGGGTTTTTGTCGCTATAAAAAACTCCGCACGGTGAACCGTGCGGAGTGAAGGTATCAATATTCAGATTATTCGATTCCCTGATTTTCGATCACCTTGGTGTACAGATTATCGAGGGACTTGAGAATTGCTTTTTCGGACTTTTCGTAGAAGGATGCGACGTTGTTGTTCTTGGTGCTCATCAGATCGTAGAAGCAGTAGAAGACCTTGCGGAAGTTGGTGTCAAAGCCGAGGTAGGTACCGCCGATGTCGATGACCTGCGTTGCGTAAATGATGTCGAGCATTTCCAGCGTCTCGGTATCGCGGGTAGACTTACCGCGAATCAGATCTTCGATGTATGCCTGCGTGACCGGTTTGCTTTCATATGCAAACTGCTCCAGCGCTGCGCCAACGAGCTCGGGACGCAGAATGGTTGTCGGAACACAGACGGAGGGCGACCAGACGTAGCTGCGATAGTTTTCCTGTGCCTCGTCATACTTGGGATTCGGGATTGCGCCGAATTCAATGTCAGCATCGCGCAGACCTGCCATATTGCCGGGACTGCTGATGGTATACAGGGAAAGTCCCACGGAGAAGTTCTGGCGTTGTTCTTCGTCAACATGATGACGGAAGAAGCCTTGGCAGACAGCGGGATCGAGGAAGAAGTCGTAGGATCTGTTGAAGATATCGAGCATCTTGTCACTCCAGAAGTTGAGCGTGATGCCATCATCGGTGTAGGTGGTCAGCTGGACACCGAGTGCAAACGGAATGTTGCCGAGTGCTTCGGTCAGGTCGCCCGCATAGCCGGTTTTGTCATTGTAGTCCATCTTGCCGTCACCGTTGACATCGATCGAAACCATGCGCGCCTGCGTGAGGAATACATCGTATGTCCACTTGCCGTCACGGACCATCTGATAATGGTCGGGCAGATCGTATTCAGCGGCGATTTCCTTGTTGAAGAACATGCAGGAGGGAGAATTCAGAATGATGTCGCCGAAGCCGAAGTACGTTTCCGTACCGATACGGAACGTGTCAATCATGCTCTTGGACCACCACGGTGCGTTGAAATCAACATAGGGCAGCGCATCGAGATTGTACATGGCATTGGAGGTTGCATAGTCGCTGTAACCGTCGATACAGTGCGTGAAGACAAAGTCGTATGCGTCATCACCGGCCTGAACGGACTGCAGAACGTCCTTGTGTGCGGAACCGTCAGGACCCCATGCGGGTTCAGCGATCTTGAGATTCAGCGCTTCCTCGACATTTCTGAGACGGCGGAAGCAGGCATCGTCAACCGAGTCACCGGTTTCCTCTTCCGGGAAGTAATACTTTGCAACATTACCCCACTGGACAGAGAAGATGCGCAGTTCCTGACCGCCGAAGTCAAGAGCGGAGGTGTCGGGTGCAGGATAACCGGCTTCTGTGACAGCCTCGGTTGTTTCGGGTGTGGAGTCAACCGGTGTAGTGTCGGTCGTTGTTGCTTTGTCTCCGCAGCTGACGAGGGCGGCGAGCAGCAGGAGTGCGGGAAGCAATTTGACGTGTTTCATATTGGATTCCTTTCTGTATTTGTTTGATGTTGCCAATAGTATATCATAAATTACCGGTATTGTCAAGAAAAAAGAAGCCCTCTTGCGAGAACTTCTTGCAAAAATGAAAGATTTTTCAGATTGCGGTAAGTGCTTCAAAACGTGCAATGACATCGTTGATGGACAGAGACGGATAGCCTGTGATATAGGTGCAGACCTTGTCGTTGAAGCGGTTATACCAGTGCACAGGAATGGCGTCAATGCCGAAGCAAGCACCGCAGATGGAGCCGAGCGTTGCGCCGGTACAGTCGTTGTCAAGTCCGATGGCAATGCAGTTGGAGACACACGCATCAAAATCATTTCCGCCGAGCATCAGTGCAAAGGTGATTGCGACCATGTTGTTGATGGTATGGACGGGATGCATTCCGGCGAATTTTTCATCGATCAGAAGGCGTGCGCGCTGATAACAGGTGACCTGATCCTGCACGGAGAATGCCCATTCGAGCGCCCGGTACAGCTCTGATTCTGCGGGAATCTGCTTCATACCCTCGCGGATGGCGTCAAGTGGTGTTTCGGCGGTAAATGCGGCGGCAATGGCGGCAGCACAGAACATTTCACCGTAGATACCGTTCTGGCGGTGGGTCAGATACGCATCGTTGTAGGACAGCTTTGCGGCGGCAGCAGGATCACCGGGTTCGACATATCCGAACGCATCGGCACGGATGGCGGCGCCGATCCACTCGACATAACCGTTGAAGTTTGCGGCAAATTCCGCTTTCGTTCCGCTTTTCAGCTGCCGGAGCGCTTCATCCTCGGCAGTACATGCCCGCGGCAGAATATCGAGCCACAGCTGACCGACATTGTCGACAGAGTAGTCCTTGCCGTACTTTTCAAGCAGAAGCAGGTTCAGAATGACATAGGTGATATCGTCGTCGCCCGGTGCACAGCAGATGGAATCCTCCCAATAGTCGGTGATCGGGTTGATACCGTAGTGCATATAATCGGGCGCATGGCGCGACTTCTTCCAGTATGTCGTCGGCGGGAACGGGGTTCCGGTTTCCGCGGCCATAGCCTGCATGACGAGAATCGGATTGTTCTCGACCGGAACGCCGAGCGTGCAGCCGATGAAGCGTCCGAGGACTGCACCGCGCATCCGGGCGTGCAGGTTATCAACGGGCTTTGCGGGAACATCAGCACCGGCAGGGCGTTTTGCAAGGATGTCGGCAAGCGTGTCGGGCTGTTTGTCTTGGTTGTGATTGAAATACATCGTATGGACCTCCTCTTAGGGTGAAAATTTGTGTTCAGTATATCACAAATCGGCGCGGCTGTCAAGATACGATATGTCAAATTATGTATGCAGCCTTACAATCATGGTAACACGCTCCGGTATCGCCGGAGACGTTTCCGCGATCATGCCTTCGATCACGACACCAATCGGATCACCAACTTCAAAATCCTGATAGGATAAAACGGTTCCGTCCTCCTGCATCAGTACCGTATCTTCTGTTATGTGCAAATCCAGACGTGCGCCTTTGGGATAAAACGCATCCTCCGTCATGGTGACAATGAAGTTTTTGTGGGATTCATTCACGGTATCAATTTGAGCATAACAGGAAAATTCGATTTCGGTGGGATTGACTGAGGCAGTCTCGGCAACGGTTGTTTCTGCAAGTGTAACCTCTGCGGCGGTGGTGGCTGCTGCCGGGGCGGTATCCTCTGCGGCAGTGACGATGGTTGTCGGCGTTGGTTCACCGACTGCGGCGTGGAAATCGGGTGTTTCCGCCGGCGCGGCGCAGGACAAAAGGAGCAATCCGTTAAGCAGCAGCACAACGGGGAATAAAACTTTTGATAATTTCATGGCAGCCTCCTGTTGCGTAATTTTCTTTTGTGTTTATTTTAGCAGACCTTTATGACATTCAGATAGAAAAAATGGGACTGTTGCATTTAGATCAATGTGTCAAAAACTCCCTCCGGCTCACCGAAGGTGAGCCACCTCCCTCGGCAGAGGGAGGCTTATTTTAGGCTCCCTCTGCCGAGGGAGCTGGCAAAAAAAAGACG
>SVRM01000167.1 GCA_015064785.1 Oscillospiraceae bacterium | reverse complement strand
ACCCCTTGAAGACTACGAGGTTGATAGGTCACAGGTGGAAGTGCAGTAATGTATGCAGCTGAGTGATACTAATCGGTCGAGGGCTTGAACTACCAGATTTTCAAGTTCTACTATAACTTGAGTTTCATTTCGTCCTTACTTTCCTTTGTTCGGTTTTCAATGAGCATTTAGCGAAGCCTCACACTTCAGTGTGAGGCTTTTCATTTTCCAGGAGCAATCATCCGCACAAAAGAAAAACGGGCTGTTGCACTTACGTGCCTCAGCCCCTTGGAAGTTTCCCTTGCCCCTCATCCGAGGGGCATTTTCATGCGATTTTCGCATGAAAACCGGGAAATTCGGGTCACTTCGTGACCCCGGGTTGCCGCAAGTTTTCAACTTGCAACAACCCCTATTTTTTCAGTTTATTTGCATGGATATCAACAGTCGTTTTTCATTGAGCGCAACTTTGGTCCGGCAAACCGGATCAAGATAGAACCAAGAACACCGCAGGATAACAGTTCACCGATGCCTATAGTCAGCATCAGAAACCAGATGGCATCCTGTACACCGTAAGCTTTTTGCAGGACAAACGGTACAATCAGCGTATTTGCAACGGTAGGCGGAAGCCAGGCGAGTGCGGTTCCGACGCGCGGAATGCGTCTGAGAAGCAAAGTACCGATTGCGCCGAGCAGCGTCGCAAAACTGCCGAAGATGATATCCCAGATCAATGCACCGGTCAGTGTGTTGGCGAGAATACAGCCAATGAACAGACCGATGACGGTCCCGGGTGCATACAGCGCGGGAACGATTGCCGGCAGAACGGTCAATGCTTCGGAAAACCGGATCTGTATCACGCCGCCGGACAAACCGAGCAGAGCGGCGAGATAGGTCAAGGCAACATAAAGCGCGGCGATAAGCGCACCGTATGTCATCATACGGATTCTGGTGCGAGTTTGTTTCATATGCAATTTCTCCCGTAGTTTTGTTTATTGTGAGGATGGTTTCGAACTCACATAAGAACATTATAACACAAAAAGACAATGCTGACAAGAGATTTTTGAAAAAATAATCAGCGCTCGATGAAAAATTTACGAATCGCAGAAACCCTCTTGACAAACGACGTCAAATACGATATATTTAAGTCAAAGAAATGGTACACGGCATTGTGTACGAATTTTATAAAAACGAATCAAAAGGAGCATATATTCGATGAAAACAATTCTGCTGCCAGAAAATCATCCATATTACCGTGCCAATCTGCACTGTCACTCTACCATATCCGACGGTAAAAAAACGCCGGAGGAGCTAAAAGCCTATTATCTTTCCAACGGATATCAGATCATTGCATACACCGACCATGAACGGCTGGTTTGCCATAACGATCTGACAGACGACAGCTTTCTGGCACTCAACGGGTATGAGGTCGGTGTCACAGAAAACAGCAGCCCCGATTGGAGCCGCTGCAAAACTTGTCATATTTGTCTTGTGGCGTTGGATCCTGACAAAACCGAACCGGTTTCCGAGGATGGCGCACGTGAATACAATGGGGAATGGGTTTCCGATTTCATGCGTCGTGCGGTACAGGATGACTACTTTGTTACTTATAATCATCCGACATGGTCGCTGGAGAGCTACCCTGAGTATTCGACCTACCATGGAATGCACGCGATGGAAATTGTCAATTTTGGATGCGTAATTGTTGGCTGGGATGACGATAACGGGCATTGTTATGAGGATATGCTGCGCGGCGGTGAGCGCATTTTCTGCATTGCAACCGATGATAACCACAATCATATGTCCGATGACAGTCCCAACTGCGATTCCTTTGGCGGCTATACAATGATTGCGGCAGAAAAACTGGATTACCGTACTGTGACCGATGCGTTGAAAAAGGGACAGTTTTATGCATCCTCCGGAACATCAACACATGTCGGACCTCAGATTCATTCTCTGGTATTTGAAGATGGTGTGGTGACAATAAAAACAGGCGATGTTCGTGATATCTACTATATGACTGACTCCCGTTCGTGCAGTCTGGTGCGTGCAAGGGACGGGGAGACCATTAACACTGCATCCTTCCGTGTCCGCGAAAATGAACGCTGGTTCCGGCTGGTGGTTGTGGACCGTGAAGGATATAAGGCTTATACGAATGCATATTTCCCAGATACCTTTTGATCGCAGAATGGTTCTCAGATGCTCTGTATTCCGTTTTGTGCAAGCACTGCGGTGATCAGCTTTTTTCTTGTGACAATCCCGATAAAACATCCGCGGTCATCCTCAACCGGGACGAAATGGCTGTGCAGCAGTGCATCAATCAGCTGATCCGTCGGCGTACTGACTGACACAGAAGCGGTCTGAATGTGAAGCGGCACCTCGGCAATGCTGACCTTTTCCGCATCGCGCAAGGATGTAAAGGCATGGGCTTTGCAGTACCAGAGCAGGTCACCTTCTGTGACGGTACCGACATAACGACCGCTGCTGTCCAGCATCGGAAGGCCGGTATACCGCTGCTGTTCCATTTTTTCCATAGCCTGCCGCAGAGTATAGGTATTTAGAAGACAAATGACCTCGCTTTTTGGGGTAAATACATTCAGCAGATTCAAAACAGATCCACTCCTTTCCGATTCTGTTATCATTGTATCACAAATTTCTGACATGCGTCGGAAGAAATTGTAAATAATTTACGAAACAACGTGATAAATCGTTCAAAAACACAACAGGAGGAACAAACAATGACTTACACATGGAGCAACAACAAACTTTCCCTGCAATACGATCCCACTGCTGCTGCACTGCATATCGGTGTTGCCGGCAGCGAGATTGGATGGGACTGGACAGGCACCCCGTTTATCCGTTTGTCCGATGATACCATCCTGGATTTTACATCGGCGCACTGTGAAAGCCGTGCGTACAAGACCGGAGTTGCCGACGGTGTCCGTGCGACCTATACCCGGTTCTGCCGTACAGACGGAACGGCTTATCCGTATACCGTCGAAACCTATGTGTATCTTGACATTCCGTCGGGCGATCTGAAAACCGAGGTGCGCCTGGACGGTGATGACAAGGGTGAGGTAGCGACACTTGCATTCCCGCCGCGTATGAAGTTTGACGCACGAGAAGGCGAAGGTTATACCGTTCTGCCGCGTATGCAGGGTACGCTCGTTCCCGCAGGTCATCCGATTCGTCACTGCGGCGGTGAAATCTTTGAGCGCGACGGCTATATTCCGATCTACGGACAGGTAAAGCATGGCTGCGGCTATACGGCGATTTATGATACTCCCTACGATGCGCGTTACGATCTGATCGGCGAGGAAGTGCTGCCGTACTTTATCCCGTCGCTTGGCTATATGGCGTATAAGCGCGTGATGGTCTTTTCGTTCTTTGCAGACGGCGACTTCAATACCATGGCAAAGAAGTACCGTTCGTATCTTGCCGAACGCGGTGAGCTTGTGACGCTGCGTGAAAAGATCGCACGCAATCCGCGTGTTGCAGAGCTGATCGGTACGCCGATTGTCCATACCGGCAGCGCGGTTCACATCAGCCCCCAGTCCGATTATTACGATAAGGAAGACCCGTCAAAGAACGATTTCTGCACTCCGTTTTCTGAAACCGCTGACTGTCTGCGCGCGCTGAAGGAAAAGGGTGCGGACAAGGTTTACCTGCATCTGGACGGCTGGGGCTGTCACGGCTATGACAACCTGCATCCCGATCCGTTCCCCGTCAACGAGCTTGCCGGCGGTGCTGACGGTATGCGGGCATTGCAGCAGACCTGTACCGAAATC
>SVRM01000045.1 GCA_015064785.1 Oscillospiraceae bacterium | reverse complement strand
GAGTATCTCATGGCGACCGGGGAGGATTTCCATGTCATGGTTCTGCCCGATCATCCCACGCCGATTGTCCGCCGTACCCATACCATGGATCCCGTTCCGTTCCTTATCTGGAAGAGGGAATCTCCGTGTGACGGTGCGCCTGTGTTCAGCGAACAGGCAGCAGCGGCAAAGGATCAATATCTTGCGCACGGCTATGATCTGATGCGTGCATTCTTATAAAAGCGGAGGATCCCATGCAGAACAACGAAAACAACATCAAGGACTATGAAAATCCGCTTGGACAGACGGACGAAACCGAAGAAGAGGTACTTCTGACGCCGGAGGAAGAAGCGGCGGAACGCACAAAATCTGCCGCAAAGGAAGTGTTTGAATGGGTAGAGCTGTTTGCATACTCTGTCACCATTGTCATTGTCCTGTTTACCTTCCTCTGCCGCATCGCGGTGGTTTCCGGTCCTTCCATGGAAAAGACGCTGTATGACAGGGAAGTGCTGCTCGTTTCCGATCTGTTTTACGAACCGAAGCAGGGAGACGTGATTGTGTTCCAGTCCAACACCATTCTGGACAATGAAGCGATTGTCAAGCGTGTCATTGCAACCGAAGGACAGGTTGTGGATATCGATTTTGAAAACTGGATTGTCTATGTTGACGGCGAAGCCATCGAGGAACCCTATATCAACTTTGAAGCCGGACGCTATATGAATGGCTCGGACTATCAGTTCCCGATGACGGTGGAAGAAGGAAAGATCTTTGTCATGGGCGACAACCGCAACCATTCGACCGACAGCCGCGATGACCGCATCGGACAGGTGGATACCCGCTATGTCCTCGGGCGTGTCCTTGTCCGCATTTTCCCGCTCAGCACCATCGGAATCATCGATTGAATGCGGAACGCATAAAAGAAAGGAAACAGATATGCCATCTGATATCATCCAATGGTTTCCCGGTCATATGGCCAAAACCAGACGGCTGATTACGGAGAATCTGCCGCAGGTAGACCTTGTCATTGAGGTTCTCGATGCGCGTATTCCGTACAGTTCTAAAAATCCGGAGCTGCGCCGTCTTGTCGGTCGGAAGCCGGTACTGACCATTTTGTCAAAATCCTCCCTTGCTGATCCCGAGGCGGGACGCATCTGGATGGATTATTATAAGGCCTGCGGCAGACGTGCGGTGTTCACCGACTGCGTGACGGGCTTCGGTATGGACCGTCTTGCGCAGGCGGTTGAGGAAATGCTTGCGGAAAAGCGCGAGCGCTACGATGCAAAAGGTATGACCGGACGCACGCTGAAGGCGATGATCGTCGGTATCCCCAACGTCGGCAAATCCTCACTTATCAACAAAATTTCCGGCGGCAAAAAAGCGAAGGTCGAAAACCGTCCCGGTGTCACGCTGACAAAGCAGTGGGTCACAACCCAGGTGGGACTGGATCTGCTTGACATGCCCGGTGTTCTCTGGCCGAAGTTTGAGGACCAGATTGTCGGCGAAAACCTTGCCATCACCGGTGCCATCAAGGACGACATCATGGATCTGGAGCGCATTGCTTACGCTCTGGTCGGTCGTCTTCGCACACTGTATCCCGATCTGCTTGCCGAACGGTATAAGCTCGGTGATCTTTCCCAGTATAACGACCTGGATGACTGGGATCTGTTTCAGGTGATCGGCAAAAAACGCGGTTTTCTGATGGCGGGCGGTGTTGTCAATACCGAGCGGTGCGCACGTGCTGTGGTTGACGAATTCCGCGCCGCAAAGATCGGACGCATCACGCTGGAGCGTCCGCTCGTCAAGGAAAAAAAGCCTTTGGCACCGACAGGGGAGGACTCCTGATGGCGCGTACCAAAAAAGAAGCTGTCCCGCTTGGCTGGGACATTGAGAATGCCGTCTGTGCGCAGGGCTATGGTGCGGTCTGCGGCTGTGACGAGGCAGGACGCGGTCCGCTGGCCGGACCTGTGGTTGCCGCTGCTGTCATCCTGCCGCGCGGCTGCGACATTCCGGGACTGAACGACTCCAAAAAGCTGACCGAGAAAAAGCGCGAGGCTTTGTTTGATGTCATCTGCGAAACTGCGCTTGCCTATGCGATTGCAGAGGCTTCGGCGGAGGAAATTGACGAGATCAACATTCTGAATGCTTCGATGCTTGCGATGCGCCGCGCGGTGGAGGCGCTTGCCATGCCCGCCGATTTTGCGCTGATTGACGGCAATACCAGCCGCGGCTTTGCCATTCCCACGCAGACTGTGGTCGGCGGCGATGCCAAATCCCCGTCGATTGCGGCGGCATCGATTCTTGCCAAGGTCACGCGCGATCGAATGTGCGCCGACATGGATGCACAATACCCGCAGTACGGCTTTGCAAAGCACAAAGGCTATCCGACCAAAGCCCATATGGATGCGGTGCGTCTGCACGGTCCGTCACCCATTCACAGAAAAACATTTCTGAAGTTTTTACGTGAGGACCCCGCCGATGTCTGATCACAGCAAGAACCGCGGACGCGGAGATGTCGGCGAGGAAGCGGTTGCACAGTTTCTCACCGATCACCGCTGTACCATTGCCGCACGCAATTATATCTCCTACGGCGGCGGTGAAATCGATATCATTGCCGAAAACGAGGCAAGGATTTTGTTTGTCGAGGTCAAATCCCGGCAGGTTTCCCCGGAGCAGTTCCGGTACGGACGTCCGTCTGCCGCTGTGACATGGGACAAACAGAAGCGCATCATTTCGGCGGCGCGGGCATATCTTACCGCACATCCGACAGACAAGGCTGTCCGTTTTGATGTCGCGGAGGTGTTTCTGACACGCAGTGATCCGCCGGCTGTCCTCGATATCAATTATATCAAGGGCGCATTCATCAAACAGAAAGGAAGGAATTCCTATGACTAAATATCCGTTCGGTCTTTGTGATACCCATTGCGATACGCTGCTTGAAATGATGTACGCAGATACGGATTTCCACAATGACCGCCACCATATTTCCTTTGACAGAACCGATGACTTTGCATTCTACACGCAGGTCATGGCGATCTATTCCTCCGCCCGCAAAACCGATGAGGAATGCTGGCAGCAGTTTTTATCTGCGTGTGACTACGCAGAGCGCCGTCGGGCATACCATCCGGATATCGTTCCGTGCCGTACCAAAGAGGAATTGGAAGCGGTCTGGGGAGCAGGCAAAAAGTCCTACATTTTAGCTGTTGAGGGCGGAAAGCTGCTGGGCGGTGATCTGTCCCGGCTTGATGAAATCTATGCGCGCGGCGTACGCTTCTTTACCCTGGTCTGGGGCGGGGAAACCTGCATGGGCGGTGCACATGATGTCGGCGGCGGACTGTCGGAGTTCGGTATTGCCGCACTGAAAAAGATGCTTACCCTTGGCATTGTCCCCGATGTTTCCCATGCATCGAAGGAGATTTTCTATCAGACTGCGGCCTACTGCGACGATGCGGGTGTGCCGTTTATGGCAACACATTCCAACAGTGCCTCGGTCTGGAATCATACCCGCTGTCTGACCGATGAGCAGTTCAAAATGATCGTGCGCGCAGGTGGTCTGGTCGGTGTTTCCTTCTGTACACCGCACCTTGGGGATACCTCTGCAGGTGTGACGGTTGGCACGGTTGTCGACCACATTGAGCGGTATCTGGAGCTGGGCGGCGAAAAACACGTCTGCTTCGGCGGTGACCTTGACGGCATCGGTGACATGCCGACCCCGATGGAAGGGGTACAGAGTATGGGGCTGTACTGCGAGGAAATGCAGCGGCGCGGATTTTCCGATGCACTGATTTCGGATATTTTCTGCGGAAACGCGCAGGCGTTCTTCCGCCGTGTATTATAAATACTACATCCATTCCAAAAGGAGTTTACAAAACCTATGAATTACATCAGTACACGCGGCGGTACCACTGCCGCAGATCATATTTCGGGTGCTGCTGCGATTAAGCAGGGACTGGCAAACGACGGCGGTCTTTTCATGCCCGAGACACTTCCCATGGTTTCCATGGAGGAAATCATTGCACTGAGCGAAAAATCCTATCCCGAACGTGCCGCGGCGATTCTTGGCAAGTTTCTCGATGACTATCCGGCGGATGAGCTTCTGTCTTACTGCCGTGCAGCATATGCAGAAGACCGTTTCCCCGGCGGTGCGGCTCCGCTTCACAAGCTCAACGACACCGTTTCTGTCATGGAGCTATGGCACGGTCCGACCTGCGCATTCAAGGACATGGCTCTGCAGATCATGCCCAAACTCCTCTCCGGCGCACTTCGTCTGACCGGTGAGAAGAGACGCGCGTTCATCCTCGTGGCTACCTCCGGTGATACCGGCAAGGCAGCGCTGGAAGGCTACGCCGATGTCGATCAGGTCGGCATTATGGTCTATTATCCTGTCGACGGTGTTTCCCGGATGCAGAAGCTGCAAATGGCAACGCAGGAAGGCAGCAATGTCAATGTCTGCGCCATCCGCGGTAACTTTGATGACGCACAAACCGGCGTCAAGCGTATCTTCTCCGACCCGACAGCGGCGGAGGCGCTTGCAGAAAACGGCTGCTTTTTCTCCTCCGCAAATTCCATCAACTGGGGACGTCTGGTTCCGCAGGTCGCATATTACTTCTCTGCATACTGCGATCTGCTTGCACAGGGTGAAATCGAACCCGGTGAGGAAATCAATGTTTCTGTTCCGACCGGCAACTTCGGCAACATCTTTGCAGGTTATCTTGCAAAGGAAATGGGACTGCCCGTCAAACGCTTCCTCTGCGCATCCAATAAGAACAACATTCTCACCGATTTTCTGAACACCGGTGTTTATGACCGCAATCGTGATTTCTATACTACAATGTCGCCGTCGATGGACATTCTCATTTCCTCCAATCTCGAACGTCTTCTGTATCTGAAAACAGGCTGTGAGAAGACCGCCGCTTACATGAAGGCCCTGAACGAATGCGGCAGATATGAAATCGACGCGGCAACCAAGGCGTCGATTGATGCGGATTTCACCGGTTATTACTGTGACGAAGAGGGTACTGCCGAGGTCATCCGCCGTACATTTGCGGATTACCACTATGTTGTTGACCCGCATACGGCCGTTGGTCTGTCTGCGGCAGAGCAGTACATTGCCGCAACCGGTGATACCACGAAGACGGTGGTCGACTCCACCGCAAGTCCCTACAAGTTTGCGTCCAACGTCTGCCGTGCGCTGACCGGTAATGCTCCCGAGGACGAATTCGACGCGCTGTGCCTTCTGTCAAACGTGACCGGAACCGAGATTCCCGCGCCGCTGGCTTCTCTGCGAACCAAGGCAGTCCGCTTTGAACGTGTCATTGATCCTGCCGATATGCGTGCGGAAACTTTGAAGGTATCAGAAACACTGTAACTGTACAGACAGAAAAACAGCTGCCGTTTTGTGGCGGCAGCTGTTTCCTATCAGATGTTTCTCTGCTTGAAGGTTGCACAAACGGTATCTGTGCAGGAGGTTGCGTAGCTGGGACCGACCGCGATCTTTTCTGCGGTGCAGTAGCAGTCACCGTCGTGGTAGACACAGTTGCGTACATCGCAGGAGATGCCCTTGATGTGACCCTTATCCTGGTGACGGGTGTCGCCGGTTTCAAGAGAATTAAAAATACCCATTTTTTCATTCCGCCTTTCGGTATTCTGAGGGGACTGTGCCGTGACTTTGACGGAACAGTACCGCCTCTGCTGACAGTATGTCCGCACAGGGCGGATTTTATTCAAGGAAAGGAACCCGAACCCCAATGTCCGTATTTGTTATGGCTGATACGCATCTTTCTCTTGCCGTCAATAAACCGATGGACAAGTTCGGTGCGCGTTGGGCAAAGCATACTGAAAAAATCAAAGAAAACTGGACGAAAACCGTTTCTCCCGATGATACTGTGGTCATTCCCGGCGATCTGTCCTGGGGAATCAATCTGGCGGAAGCACTGCCTGATTTCCGTTTGATTGATGAATTGCCCGGAAAAAAGATTTTGCTCAAGGGCAACCATGACTACTGGTGGGACACGGTGAAAAAGATGACCGAATTCAACGAGGAAAACGGCATTACGACCTTTTCGTATCTGCACAACAACGCGGTGCGGTGTGAGGACTTTATTTTGTGCGGTTCGCGCGGCTGGTATACTGAGGACAAGCGGGTCATCACATCCAACGAGGTGGATACGGCAAAGCTGATTGCGCGTGAGGTCGGACGGCTGAAGACATCGCTGGACTGCGGTCGTGCCATCCGTGAGCAGGTACTGGCAGAGGAAGGAAAAGCCCTCGAAATGCTGGTGTTCCTGCATTTTCCGCCGTACTTCAAGGGTTATATCTGTGATGAGATTATTCTGGAGCTGTACCGCTACGGCATCGAGCGCTGCTTTTTCGGTCACATTCACGGTATGTACGATGTGCCGATGACGCGCCGGTATATGGATATCGATTTTACCCTGATCGCAGGGGATTTTCTTGGATTTACGCCGTATGAGATCGCCGTGGGGCGCAGACCGTGACAGGATGTCCTGCAATGTGAATTCTTTGTAAATTTGCGTGGAATTTGTTTCAAAATGCTTGACAATCACGAAAATAAAGAGTATAATAAAATGAAAGTTGTCTTTTGACATCATGTCGTTTGACATAATAAAATTTATATAGACTGACAAAAGATCTGGAGGACCAAATACAATGAGCTTAATCAATGTTACCACCCCCGAAAAGAATGTCCGCGAGCTGGAATTCAGCGTAGAACGCGCTGTATTTGATAAGGCCTGCAACGCTGCATACAAGAAGAATGTCGGCAAGATGAACATCCCCGGCTTCCGCCGCGGCAAGGCTCCCCGCTCCATTATCGAAAAGATGTACGGCGAAGGCTGCTTCTATGAAGAAGCACTCAACGCAATCATTCCCGATGCATACGAGACTGCACTGAAGGAATCCGAACTGAAGGATATCGTCAGCCGCCCCGAATTCGATGTCAAGTCCATCGATGAAACCGGTGTTGTTCTGCTGGCGAAGGTTTATGTCAAGCCCGAAGTCATCGTCAAGGATTACAAGGGTATCGAAGTAACCTCCGCTCCTGTTGTTGTTACCGACGAAGCAATCGACGCTGAAATCGAAAAGCTCAGACAGAGAAATTCCCGCGAAATCGAAGTCACCGACCGTGCCGCTCAGATGGGCGACTCTGTTGTCTTCGACTTTGACGGTTCCGTTGACGGTGTCGCATTCGATGGCGGCAAGTCTGAAAATTACAACCTCAAGCTCGGCTCCGGTCAGTTCATCCCCGGTTTCGAGGAACAGATCGTCGGCAAGTCTGTCGGTGAAGCCTTCGACGTCAATGTCACCTTCCCGGAAGACTACCATGCAGCAGAACTGGCAGGCAAGGCAGCAGTCTTCGCTTGCAAGCTCCACGAAATCAAGGAAATCGAGCTTCCTGAGCTGGATGACGAATTCGTAAAGGATGTTTCCGAATTTGATACGCTCGATGCATATAAGGCTGATCTCAAGGCTAAAATGGAAGAGCAGCAGAAGAAGGTTGCCGACAATGCCGTTCAGGAACAGCTGATTGCAAAGATCGTTGAGAACATGGAATGCGACATTCCCCAGCCCATGATCGAAAACGAAACCGAAAATCAGGTCAGAGATTTTGACATGCGTCTGCGTCAGCAGGGTATGGATCTGAATACCTACTTCAAGTATACCGGTCTGGATCTTGACAGCATGAGAGAGCAGTTCGCTCCGATGGCTGAACGTCAGGTCAAGGCACGTCTTGCACTGGAAGGCGTCGTTGCAGCAGAAGGCATCACTGCTTCCGATGAGGAAATCGCTGCTGAATATGAAGAGCTGGCAAAGGCTTACGGCATGGATGTCGAAGAAGTCAAGAAGTACATCGATGACGACTCCGTTTCCAAGGACATCTGCGTCCGCAAGGCCGTTGATCTTGTCAAGGAAGCTGCTGTCATCACCGAAGCTGCGGAAGAAGCATCCGATGCAGCAGAAACCGTTGAAGCGTAAGCTCACGTAAAGAAAGACAATCTGATCGATCATCGCGGGTGGTGGGCATCATGCAGCCGCCCGCGATTTTGATATTTTACCCAACGCAGTCCGAACAATACACAGGCGGCAGATGGCCGCCGCAAAGAAAGGATATCCACATGGCAGTAATTCCAATGGTTGTGGAGCAGACCAGCCGCGGCGAGCGGTCGTATGACATCTATTCCCGTCTGCTCAATGACAGAATCATTTTTCTTGCCGACGAAGTCAATGACCAGACTGCGTCGCTCGTTGTTGCACAGCTTCTGTTTCTGGAAGCGCAGGATCCCGATAAGGATATCAGCCTGTATATCAACAGCCCCGGCGGTTCTGTTTCTGCCGGCATGGCAATCTATGACACGATGAATTTCATCAAGTGCGATGTATCCACCATCTGCATCGGCATGGCGGCAAGCATGGGCGCATTCCTGCTGTCCTCCGGCGCAAAGGGCAAAAGAATTGCGCTTCCCAATTCCGAGATCATGATCCACCAGCCGCTCGGCGGTATGCAGGGTCAGGCATCCGATATCAAGATTCACGCCGACCATATTCTGCGTACCAAGAAGCACTTAAATGAAATCCTCGCTGCCAACACCGGCAAGCCGCTGGAAATCATTGAACGCGATACCGACCGCGATAATTTCCTGACAGCGGAACAGGCGAAGGAATACGGTCTGATTGACGAAGTCTTCACGCACCGTGCGTAAATCCGTCAGCGCGGAATAATACCAGAAAGGAATTTGATATGTCTGAAAACAAACAGGGCGGACGCGCACTGCGCCGCTGCTCGTTCTGCGGACGCACTGAACAGCAGGTGAATTTTCTGATTCCCGGTCCGAACGGAGTTTATATCTGTGATGTTTGTATCGATGCGTGCAATCAGATCATTGAAGAACAGTTTGAAAGTGAATCCGAGGGTGTGAATCTCGATTTCGCGGAGCTGCCAAAGCCTGCCGAAATCAAGGCGCAGCTCGATGAATATGTTATCGGTCAGGATGCAGCAAAGATTGCACTGTCGGTTGCGGTTTATAACCACTACAAGCGCATCCTGCAAAAGAACAAAAAGACCGACGACGATGACGGTGTTGAGATTCAGAAGAGCAACGTGCTTCTGCTCGGCCCGACCGGTGTCGGTAAAACCTACCTTGCGCAGACACTGGCAAAGACGATGAAGGTTCCGTTTGCGATTGCCGATGCAACCACGCTGACAGAAGCCGGTTATGTCGGTGAAGACGTGGAAAATATTCTGCTTCGCCTGATTCAGGCAGCGGATTTTGATATCGAACGTGCAGAACGCGGTATCATTTATATTGACGAAATCGACAAGATTTCACGTCTGAGCGAAAACCGTTCGATCACACGTGACGTCTCCGGCGAAGGCGTTCAGCAGGCGCTTTTGAAGATCCTAGAAGGCACCACCTCGAATGTTCCTCCGCAGGGCGGCAGAAAGCATCCGAATCAGGATTTCATTCAGATCAACACCGAGAACATCCTGTTCATCTGCGGTGGTGCGTTTGACGGTCTGTCAGACATCATCGCACAGCGTGAAGGCGGCAAGACGATGGGCTTTCAGGGCAACATCAAAAAGAAAGCAGAAAAGGAAAAAGCCGGAATTTACAAGAATGTTGAAGCACATGACATTGTCAAATACGGTCTGATTCCGGAGCTTGTCGGCCGACTTCCGGTCATTGTTTCGCTGGATGACCTTGACCGTGATGCACTTGTCAAGATTGTACGCGAGCCGAAGAACTCGCTGGTGCGTCAGTATACGAAGCTGTTTGCGCTGGATGATGTGCAGATTACCTTTGAGGAAGAAGCTCTCGATGCCATTGCCGAACGCGCCATTGAACGCGGAACCGGCGCACGCGGTCTTCGTGCCATTATGGAGGAGCTTCTGCAAGGAATCATGTACGAGGTTCCGTCCAAGAAGGACGAGGTCGGCGGTGTGGTCATTACCCGTGCCGTCGTTACCGAAGGTGCGGAGCCGGTTTACCTGCCGAGAACAGAAGGACTTCTGTCTGACAGCGAACCCAAAGCACTGAATGCATAAAAAATGAGCGATTTCCGTACCGATTTGGTCGGAGATCGCTCTGTTTTGTTATGAGAGAAGCTCGAGCAGATGCACCCAGAGTGCTTCGTAGTCGGCGATGTCACAGGAGAAGGAATCGCGCTTGTTTTCGTTGTGAATCAGCTTGCTCTGGTTCTCAGTACGAAGAACGCGGAAAATGGCCGTACGGTGTTCGCCGAGCCGTCCCTGCTTTTTGAGCTGTTCCAGCAGAACAAAGAAGCGAATGCCGCGGCGCAATGCGTGCCAGCGCAGGGTCAGCAGCGGTGCGCCGTTTCTTGCAGGATAGACGAAATGCGTGTCGCCATTGTTCCAGTTGTGTGTGACGGCACTCTGCCGCGGGTCGTCATTAAACACAGTGTAGTTCCAGCGCAGAAATCCCTGTAGATTCGCAAACGAGGCGTAGATACCGAGGAAGTACGACTCCACAAGTTCGGACTTGAGAAAGTTGTTTGGAAAATCGGGACCGCAGCAGACGTAGTACAAAAACCGCTTGTCGGGATGTGCGGCAAAGGTCGCCTGCAATTCATCAAAGCGATCGGCGACGGTGTCGATGTCGAAGATGAAATCATCCATCAGATGTGCGAAGGCTTCGACAAATTCGGGCAGGTTGCACGCGGTTTTGCAGCGGAAGGACGGCGCGGCGGTGTGCAGGCGTTCCAGACTCCGCTGAAACGGTTCAAGCACCGACGGCTCATCTGCGGCAATGCGGATGCGGTCGATCTGTCCTGTGGTGATGAAATACTGCTCGAGCGCACGGATGTAGTCCTCAATGTCCTGTCCGCGGCGCATATACTTGTACATGCCGTCTGCTTCATCCAGATAGCGGATGTTCATGCCATCCGGATAATCCGGATTGATGATCTGACCGTCGGGCAGATATGCGGTGGTACGCCAGACGTTTGCAAGACCGAAGACGGAAATACACTCGTCAATGCCGTATTTCGCACAAAGATCGATGTATCGCTGCATCGGTTCATAATCGTAGGAGAATGTGCCGTCTGTATGCTTTGTGACGCCGATCATCGCGTATTCGTACAGATTGGCGTTCTGCGGCATCTGATAGCACCACTGACCGTTCCATGGGATTTCCGAGGCAACGACCGTGACACATTTGACGCCAAGGTCGGCAAGAGACTTCACATACGGTTCCAGCACAGCGAAATGTGCATCTGACCACAGCGGAACCTCATGCTTGCGTGCAAGGTTGGAGCAATGCTGCCAGAGGTCGAGATGGAATCCATTGTCTTTGTTTTCCGGAAAAACAAACGCACGGACATCGACGGTGAAAGACAGTTCCGAAAGAAGCTGTTCATCAAAGACACCGTGACAGCCGAAGAAGCGGATGCTGCAGGGGTAACATCCCGGTTCTGTTTCGGCGGGAACCGTCAGATTCAAATAAACGGAAGCGATCTCGTTTGCCGGGATTTCTGCTGTCGGTGCGGAAAGGAGTGCGTCGGCGCGGTAGGTCCCGTCATTGATGATGTTCAGGTCGATGTGGGACAGCACAGACGAAAACGGTGCATCCAATGCGACACGGACGGTGGGCAGGTTGTGGTTCTGTGCAAAATAGGGATGATGGTCGAGCGTCAGAGAAAAGGCGCTGTCGGCACAGACGAGGAGCTGTAAATCGGCGGTGTCGTTCCGTCCGCAGACGACACGGTCTGCGGCTGGTGCATTCATTTGTGTGGGATCGGTATGCTTTTCGGTGTCTGCCGTCAGCTTGAATGCTGCCGGACGGAGTGTATAGCGAAGATGATATGATTGCATGAGTGGGTACCTCTCTGTTGTCATCTGATTTGGATGAATACATTCTAATATAAAATGCTGAATTTGTCAAGCAAAATACGGGAATTCTGTCTTATGAATCATGACACTTGAAAATTTCTGTGCTTTGTGGTATAATACATTTATAACACATCAGGAGAGGAGCAATTTCAATGCAGACATTGCGTGAATTATACAAAATCGGACGTGGACCGTCCAGCTCACATACAATGGGACCGGAGCGTGCGGCAAAGCTGTTTTCAGAGCGCTATCCGGATGCCCAGCGGTTTTCTGTCATCCTCTACGGATCGCTTGCAAAAACCGGTTCCGGACACGGTACAGACCGCATTTTGCGGGAAACATTTGCACCGCGTGAGGCAGAAATTGTCTATTCGGAGGATCCGGGACCGTTTGCACATGAGAATACGATGGATTTGCAGGCGTACTGTGACGGGGTTTGCATCGGCACCATGCGCGTGTACAGCGTTGGCGGCGGTACCATCCGTGTCGAAGGGGAAGCGGAACATGCACCGGAAGAACGGTATGAGGAATCCACGTTTCACGACATTTCACAGATCTGCAAACATCGCGGCATCCGTCTGTCGGAATATGTGATGGAGCATGAAGATACCGACTTTCATAATTATCTGCACGATATCTGGCAGACGATGAAGCTGTCGGTCCAGCAGGGGCTGACGACATCGGGAATTCTGCCAGGCGGTCTCGGCGTGGAAAAGAAAGCGCAGTTTCTTTATAACCAGCGGCACATCGATGAGAGTCCGTCCACGCGCGAAAATCGCATTGTCTGTTCCTATGCTTTTGCTGTCGGTGAACAGAATGCGGACGGCGGTGTCATTGTCACAGCGCCCACGTGCGGTGCGTGCGGGGTTCTGCCGGCAGTACTGAAATATATGCAGGAAAAAAACGGCTTTTCCGAGGAAGATATTCTGCGTGCGCTGGCGGTCGGCGGGCTGATTGGTAATCTGGTCAAGCACAATGCATCGATTTCCGGTGCGGAATGCGGATGTCAGGCGGAGATCGGTACGGCTTGTTCGATGGCATCTGCCGCACTTGCCGAGTTGTTTGAGATGGGAATTGATCAGATCGAATATGCGGCGGAAATGGCGATGGAGCATTATCTCGGTCTGACCTGCGACCCGATCTGCGGACTGGTGCAGATTCCTTGCATCGAGCGCAATGCGGTTGCCGCGATGCGTGCCATCAATGCGCTGAGCCTTGCGAATTTCCTGTCCGGTACAAGAAAAATCTCGTTTGACGTTGTTGTCCGGACCATGTATCAGACAGGACGCGACATGTCCTCCAAGTACCGCGAAACCGCAGACGGCGGTCTTGCGGCGATGTATCGGTAATATTGACAAAAAGTGCGGTGCCGTGAGGGAGTGAATCCCTGCGGCACCGTTTTTGCTATGTATGAAATTACTTCTTGAATTCGCCAGCCTTGACGCGGTCCATGAGTGCATGGATACGGCCGACGGGGTTGAGCAGATCAGAGGTGGAAGCGTCGCGGTTAAGCGTGTCAACAATGTATGCGACGTACTTGCACATATTGACTTCGCCGTACCATTCGCGGGAAAGCAGCTCGGGCGTGCGATAGATGAGGTTGGTAGTGTAGATACGGTCAAACAGACCTTCCTTGTAGCAGGCATCGAACTTTTCCAGACCTGCGGTGAACAGACCGAAGGTGGAGAAGACGAAAATCTTTGCTGCGTTCTTTTCCTTGAGCTGGTAGCAGATGTCAAAGACGGAGTCGCCGGATGCGATCATATCGTCGACGACGATGACATTCTTGCCTTCAACGGAGTTGCCGAGGTATTCGTGTGCGACAATCGGGTTGCGTCCGTTGACGACGGTGGTGTAGTCACGTCTCTTATAGAACATACCGAGGTCGAGACCCAGCACAGAGGAGTAGTACATGCAGCGGGTCAGACCGCCTTCGTCAGGGGAGATGACCATCGTGTTGCCGTCGAGAATATCGATATCACGTTCCTTCTTAACCAGAGCCTTAATCATCTGGTAAGAGGTGCGGACGCTGTCAAAACCGGACAACGGGATTGCATTCTGGACGCGGGCATCGTGTGCATCAAATGTGATGATGTTGGAAACGCCCATCGAGACCAGTTCCTGAAGGCTCATTGCGCAGTCAAGAGATTCGCGAGCGGAGCGCTTGTGCTGTCTGCCTTCGTAGAGCATCGGCATAATAACAGAAATTCTTCTTGCCTTGCCGCCGATGGCGCCGATGACACGTTTCAGATCTGCGAAATGATCGTCGGGGGACATGGGAACCTTCTGACCGTACATGGTGTAGGTTTCACCGTAATTGAAGCAGTCGGAAATGATGTAAACGTCATGTCCGCGCATAGAATCGTGAAGCATACCTTTCGCTTCACCTGTGCCGAATCTGGGGCAGTCTGCCGTGACGATGAAGTGTTCTGCATCCTCGCCCTCGCGGAACTGGTGCAGATACTGATTGACGCGATCGACAAAGCCTTCGCAGCCTCTCATACCGATGATACTAAGCTTGCCATAGTACTGTGAATCCATATTGTACCTCCAAAAATGAATAATTCGTGGATCAATACCGTGCCGGGAAAGCCGACACTTTCTCTGCCTATATTGTACTAAATTATGACGGAAATGTCAATGGGGAAAAAAACGAAAAGTGGTGGAAAAAACAGCATATATTTATGATAAAACAATATAGAACGATAAAAACTGTGCAAAATCACAAAGTGCGTCCGAGATATGGGACAATATCTGCATTCCGCAATTCGGCACAAGCCGCATCGGCCTGACTTTGATCGGTAAACAGACCGATAACTGCCGAACCGGAGCCGGACAGCAGAGCGCGGTCGGCATATCGGGACAGGATGTTGTGACATGCCTTCGCCAGCGGACGTTCTGGATAGATTGCCGCTTCAAAAGCATTGTACATCTGCGCAAAGAGCGCAGCGGTATCTGCGGTGGTCAGTGCATCGACCATCGGGCGATAACCGTCCCCGGCATCATAGGGAAGTGCGTCAATGCGGCTGTATGCCCACGGCGTCGGACAGCCCTCACCGTTTGCGGCGACCACGACAGTAAGGGGTTGGAGCGACGGAAGAGCCGTCATTTGCTCGCCATAATGCAGACCGAGTGCTGTCGGATGTCCGAGGTTTGCAAGCACGCAGAACGGCACATCGGCGCCAAGCGCTGCGGCAGACGTCAGAAGGGTATCCCGATCCAGTATGTCGCCGGACAGCCGGTTGAGCGCAATCAGCGCGGCAGCGGCGTCGGTTGAGCCGCCGGCAAGACCGCCTGCGACGGGAATATGCTTTTCAATGTGCATTTGGACCGGAAAGCGCCGGAAGTCAGGATTTTTTTGTTCCGCCGCATCAAAGAAGCGTTGTGCTGCGCGCCAGACGAGGTTGCTCTCATCGCACGGAACATGCGGTGCAGAACAGGTCAGCGCAATCGGATCAGCGTCTCCGTCGGGGCATGTGACGGTGACATCGTCGTGCAGGGATATGGCCTGCATGACCGTTTCGACGGTATGGTAGCCGTTTGGCAGTTTTCCGGTAACACCAAGATACAGATTGATTTTGGCATATGCGGGTAAGGTTATCGTTTTCATGTTTGGCCTCACTGTGATCAGCGGCGCATCTGCGCCAGCAGATTCAGAATACCGTTTTTGCGGATATCGACCGAATGGATCGGGCAAAGCTCCTGACAGCAGAAGCAGCGGATGCATTTGTCTGCATGGATCATTGCTTTTTTCTTTCCTTGTTTGTCGCGGATCATTTCAATGGTGTGAACCGGGCAGGAGCGCTCACATTCACCGCAGCCGACACAGGTGGCTGTACGGATGACCGGTCGCGGTGCAAACCAGTCAAACAGCTTGCCGCCGAAGACCTTGGGCAGCCAGTGAAGTGCATTTTTGCTTTTTTGTGCGGTATCGGGTGCGCGGAAGTCGGTTTGGATCAGTGTGCGGAAGTCGGATGAGACCGAAACGGCATCGGCATGTTCCGGACAGTAACCGCGGCGGTGTGCCTCGGAGATCATCGGAACCTCGCCCTCACAGGAGAGAATGGCAGCGGCTGTCGTATCAAGGCAGAATGGATTGCGGGAAGCCAGAAGACATCCGATTTTTTTCGGAATGCCGCCGGTTGGACCGTTGCCTTCCATACCGACAATCGCATCGCAGATGTCGATGCAGTCCTTCTGTTCATGGAGCATTTCGGACAGGTCCACCAGCATTTTATTGAAATCCGCGTAATCGGAGAAGCGTGCGTGAAATTCAAATTTGGTCAGACCGGGGATACAGCCAAAGGTATTTTTGATCGCGCCGCTCATACGGGTCAGCGAATGGCTTTTGAGTTTGCAGAGGTTGATGACGACATCGGCATCGGCAATCGGCGTGATGATATCAAAGCTCTTGCAGATGACGCTGTCCGGAGCGGTGACCGGGCGTGAGGAGACATCAAAGTTGAGACGTGCGCTGTGGCCCTTGACGGCTTCTTCCATGCCGCAGACGGCGTATACGCCGCGAAGCACCGCTTCCGTATACGGACCGCCCATGCTCTCGGCGATGACGACATCGGCACAGTGACAGCCGTCCAGATAGCCAAGCAGGGCCTCCAGCACAGCGGGATGTGTGGTCGCGGCATATTCTGCCGGCTTTTTCATGACGAGATTTGGTTTGATGGCGACTTTTTTCCCTGTAAAAAAATCGGAGGTGATCCCGAGCGTCTCCATCATTGCGGGAATTGCCTGTCGGAGTGCGGTGCTGTCATATGCGCCGCAGGGCGACAATGCAACCGGGGAGACGGGATCAAAGGATGGCCGGCTGCTCACAGAATTGTCGGAGCAGGACCCCGACCCTCCGCGCGCAGGACATCCAGAAAGTCTGCGATGTGTTCCAGTGCTTCCAGAATGTGCTTGACAGAATATGCATAGGAAATTCGCGCAAAGCCTTCGCCGCAGTCACCGAAAGCGGTGCCGGGGACAATGGCAACCTTATGCTCATACAGAAGCCGCTCACAGAATTCCTCGGAGGAAAGCCCATATTTTCCGATGTTTGGGAAGACGTAGAAGGCGCCCTCCGGCTCAAAGCAGTCGAGTCCGATCGCACGCAGTCCCTGTACAATCAGTGTGCGGCGGCGGTTGTATTCGGCGGTCATGTAAGCGACGTCTTCGTCGCCGTTGCGCATGGCTTCAACCGCAGCGAACTGCGAGGTGGTCGGTGCGCACATGATACCGTACTGATGGATTTTATAAATCTGTTTTGCAAGCGGCTTTGGCGCACAGAGATATCCCATTCGCCAGCCGGTCATGGCATAAGCCTTGGAAAAACCGCTGACCAGAATCGTGCGTTCCCACATGTCGGGCAGAGACGCGATGGAGACATGCTGCTTGCCGTAGGTTTGTTCCGCATAAATCTCGTCGGACAGAACGATGATGTCAGTGCCGCGCAGAACCTCGGCAATGGTTTCCAGCTCATGCTGCTCCATGATGGCGCCGGTCGGATTGTTCGGGAAGGGAAGAACGAGAACCTTGGTTTTCTCGGTGATCGCCGCACGGAGCGCATCGGCGGTCAGCTTGAATTTGTCCTTTTCATAGGTCGGGACATAGACGGGCGTTCCGCCTGCAAGCGAGGCCAGCGGTCCGTAGCAGACAAAGGACGGGATCGGAACAATGACCTCGTCACCCGGATTGAGCAGTGCACGGAGTGCCGCATCGATGGCTTCCGAGCCGCCGACAGTGACAATGATTTCCTGCTGTGGTTCATATGTCAGGGAAAAGCGGCGGGAAAGATACTTTGCAATTTCGTCACGCAGCTCGGAAAGACCTGCGTTGGAGGTATAATAGGTTTTACCCTGCTCGAGGGAGCGAATTCCGGCTTCGCGGATGTGCCACGGTGTAACGAAGTCCGGCTGACCGACGGTCAGCGCAATGACATCGTTCATATCGTTGAGAATATCAAAGAATTTTCGGATGCCGGAAGGCTTGATTTCCTGAATGCGGGTGGACAGAATGGATTCGTAGTTCATCACAGGGCGCAGATTCCTCTCTCATCAACAGGTTTGCGGCGATAGATCGTATTCTTATCCTTATACTTGCGCAGAACGAAATGGGTTGCCGTACCGGTGACACCTTCCATGGTCGAGAGCTTTTCTGCGACAAAGAAGGCGACTTCCTTCAGCGTTTTTCCTTCAATCATAACCGCGATATCAAAGCCGCCGGACATCAAGAAGACCGATTCGACCTCCGGGAAGTTGCAGATCCGTTCGGCAATTGAGTCAAAGCCGCGGTCAATCTGCGGCTCGACCTTCAGTTCAATCAGGGCGGTCACGAATTCGCGGTCGGTTTTGTCCCAGTCGATGAGGGTCTTATACCCGACAATGACGCCGTCCTTTTCGTAGGAACGGATCAGTGCCTTGATTTCTTCAACGTCGCCGCCGATCATAATCGCGAGCTGTTCTGCGGTCAGCGTGCTGTCATTTTCAAGCAGTTCAAGCATGGATTTCATAATGGAGTCCTTTCTTTCGGAAACGGTGTGGAGAGGACAGCGGGGCTGTTCTCAGCGTTCAATTTTGTGGAAGACGGGTTTTCTGTTTTCGTACACAGCGATATAGCCAAAGCCCAGTTCGCGCAGAATACGCATGGTGCGGTCACAGTAAGCGCCGACATGCTGTGTGAAATGGGCATCGGATGCAAAGGTGACGATCTCACCGCCGACCTCGCGGTACCAGCGGAAGAAGGTTTCCACGGTGTGGTCGGGAATGCCCTGATTGGGAACACGCATCGGTGCGGCATTGAATTCCAGCCCAATCCCGCGCTCAACAAGAACACGGAACATCATACGCAGACGTTCTTCCCAGTCGCGCATGTCAAAGGGAATGTTCTGCCGCAGCAGATAGCGCAGCGGGTATGTCGGATGGGTCACGATGTCGATGCCGTCGGTATGCACAAGCAGGTTGTAGGTATCCAGATATTCGTCGAAGACCTCGTCGCGCTCAGCCTGTGTCATTTCCCGGTAATTGCGCTGGATATAGCCGGGCTTTCCGGGAATATAGTGTACTGAACCGAGGATGACATCGAAGGGATGCGCGGTGACGGTTGGCTGAATCTCCTCGGGATATAGATACGGCTGGCCGTACTCAATGCCGAGTGCGACCTGAAGCTGTCCGCGGTATTTTTCACGTGCCGCGAGAACGTCATCTGCCATACGGGCAAACGGGAATGGCGGCACGATACCGCGTTTTTGCTCCTCCGGCTCATAATGGTCGGTGATGGCAACGTAGGACAGTCCTGCGTCAATGGCGGCACGGCAGATGTCGTCAACCGACAGTGCACGGTCCTTGGGTACATCTGCTGAATAATTGGTATGCGTGTGTGAATCGGAATAAAACATGTCTGAAATACGCTTTCTTGATATGGTCATGATTTGCTGCGCAGCTTTTCGAGCATATCCTCAAAATACGGGGGAAGGGGTGTATCGAATTCCATATATGCCCCGGTTGTCGGATGGACAAAACCGAGCAGCTTGGCGTGCAGGCACTGTCCTCTGAGAATTGCGGCATTTTTTTGTTCAAACGGATTTTTCTGTGTGCCGTAGACCGGGTCACCGAGCAGCGGATGACCGAGATGTGCCATATGCACACGAATCTGGTGGGTGCGTCCCGTTTCCAGCTTGAAGCGGCAGTAGGTGAAGCCGGGGAACCGTTCCAGTACGGTATAGTGTGTCACGGCATGACGTGCACCGGCGGCAGAGGAAACCGCCATTTTCTTACGGTCGACGGGATGGCGTGCCAGCGGCGCATTCACGGTACCCTCGTCATTTTTCAGATTGCCGAGGACAATCGCATGATAAATGCGGTTGACGGCGTGTTCTTTGATCTGTTCGGCGAGGCTGACATGGGCAGCATCGTTTTTTGCAATGACAAGGACACCGGAGGTATCACGGTCGATGCGGTGTACAATACCGGGACGGATGACACCGTTGATGCCGGAGAGCGAATCGCCGCAATGATACAGCAGGGCGGAGACAAGCGTTCCCGTGTAATTGCCGGGAGCGGGATGAACCACCATACCCTTTGGCTTGTTGACCAGAATGACATCGGCATCTTCATATACGATCTCAAGCGGGATATTTTCGGCTGTGACCTCCAGCGGAATCGGCGGCGGAAGCTCCAGCTCAACCACATCGTCTGCGGCAACCTTGTAGTTTTTCGGTACACGCAGACCGTTGACAGAGACGGCTTCTTCGTCGGAGGCTAAGAGCTTCTGTGCAGCAGAGCGTGTCAGCTCGGTATTCTGCGCCAAAAAGACGTCGATGCGGACACCGGCGTCCTTGGATTCAACGGTCAGAAGCATCATCGTTCTCCTCAGCGGGGGCTGATTCGGATGCGGTTTCAGTCGGTGCCGCGGTCGGCTTTTTGTCATCGTCAAATTCAGCGAATTTGAACAGCCATAAGAACATCAGACCGCAGCCGACACAGACAAAGATATCGGCGACATTGAACACGGCAAAATTGATCAGCCGGAAATCAACAAAGTCGACAACATATCCCATCAGTGTACGGTCAATCATATTGCCGATGCCGCCGCCGATGATAAAGGACAGCGCAATGCCGAGCAGCGGATGCTCGTCGCGCTTGTAATACAGATATGCCGCCATCAGCACAATCGCTACGGTGGAAACCGCAAGGAAGATCCAGCGGTGATCGGCGAGCATACCGAATGCGGCACCGTAGTTGGTGACATATGTCAGATGCAGCGCGTCGGGGATGATCGGAAAGGTTTCAATCGGTTTCAGATGGTCGATGGCAAGCTGTTTGGTCAGCTGGTCAAGCAGAATCACAGCGGCGATGACCGCTGTATAGATCAGGGGGCGTTTGTTGTTTTTGTTCATACGGTAGTAAAAAAGGGATTGCCGCCGCAAGATGCGTCTGCGCGGCCGGAAAACCGGAGGGGAATCCCGTCCATGCTTTCGGGGCGTGTGCGCATACACTGATGCGGGCAATCCCGTCCTTTCGTGAGTGAGCAGGTAGATTGGCTGTATCAGGTTTTGTCGGAATCGGAGATACCGTAAACTGCACGCAGCTGCTCTTCTGTGACAAGCGCCTCGTCTTCCAGCTCTGCCGCGATGGCATCGAGCAGGTCGTCATCGGAGAGGGCGGCGGAGGTTTCAGCGGCGGTAGCTGCGGTTTCTTCCTCTTCTTCCACGGTGACATGCTGAACCTTCGGTGCGGCTGCGGCTTTGGCAAAGACCTGGGTATCCGCGAGTGCATCGGCGGCCTGCGGCGCGGGTGCGTTGTCTGTGATATCAAAGTCGAAATCTTCCTTGACAAGCTCTGCAATGCTGTCGGAAAGACGGGCAGCATATGCGTCATGGTCGGTCAGCTGCATCGCTGCGGCATCGGCATCGATACCGGGAGTCAGCTGCTCAAGATATTCGATGTGCTGTCTGTACTTTTCGAACATTTCTTCCTTGAGCGCGGCAATGGAGGACTTCAGCTCGTACAGCGTTTTTCTTTCAGCAGCCGCCTTGTCGCGGAATTCTGCCAGAACACGCATACAGTCGGATTTGGTGGAGCGCATAATCTTGTCGGCACGGTCGGATGCATCGGCAACAATCTGCTTGCCTGCCTTCTGTGCGTTGATCAGTGCAGTACGGATGGATTCTTCTTCCGCGCGCATGGAATCAAGAGCGTCCAGCGCAGATTGGAGCTTCCGTTCCAGAGCGTCGTTTTCGCGGTAAAGATCGGTATATTTTTCCATGACAAAGCTGATGTATTCATCAACCTCGGGAATGGAATAACCGCGCACGACACGGGTGAATTCTTTGTTTTTCAGTTCATGAGGCGGAATCATGAATAATCTCCTTCATGGATAGAATTGAGCTGGGGTCAGATGAGCTTTTTGATACGGATACGGATGCGTCCTTTTTTGGAGGTACCGTCGACTTCGGCAAAGAGAAACCGTCCGTGACCGCGGATAGAGAGATACGTCCCCGGTGCAAGCTCGGTGTCCGGTGCATCACACGGTCGGAAATCAACGTCTACCATACCGCCCGTGACAAACTGTTTGGCTTTGTCGCGTGACAGATTGGCCGCGGCGGCGGTGATGCCGTCGAGACGCAAAGATGCCACGGTATCGGAAAAGATTTCCCAGCGGCGGGTATCCGGTGTATGCATACCTTCGTCATCGGACAGCGGCCGGATATGGACTTTGTCGGCACCGATGCGTTCCAGTGCGGTTGTCAGATACTCTGCCATGGCGTGTTTGACAAACAGAATGGCGGTGTGATCGTCAAGCACGGCAATGTCACCGATCACCGACCGTTCAATGCCGAGTGCCAGAAGCGAGCCGAGATAGTCACGGTGCGTCAGGACTTTGTATCCGGAGCCGGTGATTTTCAGCGCACAGATCGCGCCTTCCTCACGGCACATCGTCGCGGCAGCATCGGTTGGGGGGCCGTCCGTCGATACGGCATCGGAAAAATACGAAAGCGAATCTGCGATGTAGGATGGAAACAGAAACAGTATCCGCCGTTCCGCGAAAGGATAACCGCCGAAAAAGACGTAATCGGTATGTTCCGTTTTTCCGCACTGCTCCAAAAATGCACGGACGAGATACTGCTCGCCGAGATTGAGAAACTCGCCGCTGACAATACTGCCCTCGGCGCGTGCGAGGAGATCTTCGGTATGTGCGAGCAATAATCGCTCTTCCTCGGTGCGGGCGAGGAAGGCGATGCTTTTTTCATGTGACATTATGCCATCAGTGCGGTCTGTAAAATCGACAGAAGAATGAACGTGACAAAGAAAGACAGATCCAGCGGCAGGGCGGTGAATACTTCAAAGCGCTCCAGAATGCAGCGCACGGGGTAAATCACAACCTCGGTCACCTGGTATATAAAATCGGTGATGCTGTTTTCCTCAAGCATCGGAAGCCAGGAAAGAATGGCACGGATGAACATGAGTGTCTGTATCGCACCAATGAGCAGATACGCAACCTGGGCGATAACAAAAGTGATCTGCGGCACGTGATCCTCCTATCCTATCGGGTTCCGGTACCGTGCGGATACCGGGAACGGGTTATCAGAGTTCGCTGGAATAAATATCGTCTTCGTCAATGGGAGACTTCGGTTCGGGCTTGGGTTCGGGACCTCTGAGCTGGTCGCCGGAGACATCGACATTGTGAGGCGTGATGACAAAGGTGTTGTTTGCAACGCGCTTGAGCTGACCATCGATAGAGTATGCAACGCCGGAGAGGAAGTCGATGAGACGGCGTGCGGTTTCCTTATTGGTGCCTTCCAGGTTGAGGACAACTGTACGGCGGTTCAAAAGATGATCTGCGATCTGGTTGACGTTTTCATAACGGTCGGGCTTGACAACCTTCAGCTCCAGATTGGTGCCGCCGAGGGGAGACTGCTGTCTGGGCTGCGGCTGGGGCTGGGGCTGCGGTGCTTCATAGGTGTTGTAGTTGGGTTCGTAACCGGGCTGTGCACCCATTGCATCTGCCATCGGGTCAGCACCGGGCATATCGTCGCCGAACAGGTCGCCGTCATATTCGTTGTAATCCAGATCCTCAGAACCTACCATACCCTTGATTTTATCAAAAATTCCCATTGTTGTACCTCCACTGTGTTACGTATGTTTGAATTTATAAACGCTTTATAAAAATAGTTGCTGTTTTGCTGAGTATTTCTAACCGGAACAGGAAATTCTCCGTTTTTTTCGGCGAATTTCAAATATCACTTTATTATAACATAGATTGCGGATTTGTGCATCATTTTTTTGCTCAAAAATCGCACAATTAACAAATTGTTTACAATTTAATCAGGCGTTTCGACAGATTTTGTGTCAATGTGCCGCGGTTCTGGCACCGAAAATACCGGAACCGACACGGACGATATCCGAGCCGCAGAGGATTGCTGCCTCATAGGAACCGGACATTCCCATTGATAAAACCGGCTTGAGATCCGTGTGAGAGACCAGTCGTTGATCGCAGAGCTGCTCAAACAGCCGTCGTGTTTCGGAAAAGTACGCCAGATAGCGCTCTCTTGCCGTGTCGTCTGTTCCGCAGTTGGGAGCAATGGTCATCAGTCCGGTGATGCGGACGTTTTCATAGCATTGGACTGCGTCGTAAAACGCAAGAATTGCATCCGGTGTCGGCTCGATACCGCCCTTGGCTTCTTCCCGTCCGATGTTGATTTCGATCAGACAGTCGATGACGCGGCTGTGCTTTTTTGCCTGGCGGTCGATTTCCTTTGCAAGGGAGAGTGAATCAAGAGAATGGATCAGATCAACCTTATCAGCGATGTATTTGACCTTGTTGGATTGCAGACTTCCGATTAAGTGGACGGAAACGCCGTCCAGATGCAGAAGCGGATATTTTTCGCAGAGCTCCTGGACGCGGTTTTCACCGATACAGCGGATCCCGCAGCTATCGATGGCGTAATTGATGCGGTCAGCATCGACTGTTTTGGTGACAGCCATCAGTGTGACTTCCTTATCATAGGGGGACTGTGCGGCGCTCTGTTCTATTTTTTCGCGGACTGCCCGGATGTTGTCGGCAATCTGTGCGTAACTGTCCTTTGTGATTTCTGCTGCCATGATGCATATTCCTTTCCTTTGGCGTCAGGAGATGATTTTTCCTGTGTACAGGTTTTTACCGTTGATGATAATGTGGTCATACAGCTTCAGCATATCCGCGTCATCTTCCGACCCGCTGTTTTCACGGCAGATGAAATAGCCGTCAATTTCACGCAGCGGATCAATGCGGCGGAAGTATACAATATAGCCTTCCAGAACATAGACGCCCTGGACACCGTCGATGATACGGACGGCGGAAATGGGAACCTTATAGCCTTTCCAGGTGTTGGTGACAATCTGCACCGTCTGGCGGCGCAGGAAGGAAAAATGCTCCGGAATGGTATTGGTTCGGAAGACGAGAACGACACGGTCATCGTCCGCCTGTAAGATCATACGGTCGAGAATCATGGAGATTCTCAAATCGGAGTTGTAAGGGAATATGACGGTGTAGGTATAGCCTTCGGTATAGGAACGGGACTCCTCGGTCGTGATCTTGACACCGATGTACCAGTTGTACTCGGTGACAATCTTTCCGCAATTGGTACCGCCCTGCGCGTTTTTCTGAAGAGAGATTTCGGCAGCGGAGGATACGAGACTGTCGTATTCGTCCAGTGTCAGGTTGGAGATTTTCGACGAGGAGAAGATATTCTCAAAACCGTCGATGTCGCTGTAGTAATAACCGGCGCAGTCGCTGTATACGCTCTCTGCCGCGGTACCGGAGCCCGTGATCAGAGCGGCACGCTCAGCTTCCAGCGCTTTGATTTGTGCGTCAAAATTTTCCACATGGCGGGTGATGATCTGCCGCTGATTCATTGCCGAAACGAGATCGTCAGACTTTGCCATGGCGTAGCCCGCGGCACCGTCCGCCATACGGGTCAGAAGGGTATAGTATGCGTCATTGATGGCAGTATCAATGAGCTGGGTATCAGAATAATTGATGTTTTCGTCCAGATTGGAGTTGCGCAGAAGCTCTAACTTGCGTTCGATTTCTGCAAGAGCGATGCTCGATTCCGCAGAAGCATTGCCGGCGTAAACCTGACATACCTCCTCGCCGACCGATACCTTGGTACCGTCTCCGAGCAGGAAGTTGATATTGCCGACGTCGCCCGGTGAGGTGTAAAGCAGGGATTCACCGCGAAAGATATAGGCGTCGTATTCGGATGCCTGCTCCTGGGTTGTATAGGAGATGGGAGCGGTTTCAACATCGGTGGTCAGACTTCCGATGATATGGTACATTAAAAAGACAACAAGTCCGATGGAGCAGACGGTGGACACGACATATTTCAGTACACCGGCAAGATATTTCAAATCCATGCAGCACTACTCCTTTCCATTTGTTGTTCCGGCATAAAACAGCTCCACAGTTTTCTGACACAGAAGCGAGAGGGTGTTTTCTCCGCACGCTTCCGCGTCATGGGCAATTTCGTCCGGATACAGCCAGTGCATTGCGGGATTGCGTCGGAACCAGGTCAGCTGACGCTTTGCATAACGTCGGGTTGCTGTGCGGAGGTTGTCGGCGGCGTCAGACAGAGACATTTCCCCGCGCAGATACGAGAGAAATTCCTTGTAGCCAATGGCCTGCGCCGCGGTGGAGCCGTCAGGAAGACAGCCCTCTGCATACAAGCGGCGTACTTCCTCTTCCAGACCACCCTCCAGCATCAGGGATACACGACGGTTGATGCGGTCGTGCAGAATGGTACGGTCACGGTAGTCAAGCCCGACATAGCACGCATCAAATACCGGCGGCTGTGTATGGGACTGGGCATCCCATGCGGTTTTGGTTTTTCCTGTGGTCAGATAGATTTCCAGCGCACGGAGAACGCGCTTGGTGTTGTTCTTATGGATGGCGGAAGCGGCATCGGGATCCACTGCGGTAAGCCGCGCATAAATGCCGTCAATGCCGTCCTGCTCATATTCGGCGCGCAGTTCTGCCATGACAGTGCTCTCCGCCGCGTCCTCCGGCTTGTCGGAGAACTGGGTGCCGCGGATGGTACTGTCCAGATACAGACCGGTACCGCCGCAGAACACCGGTACCTTGCCGCGCGAGAGAATCCCGTGGGCACATGCGGTGGCGGCAGCGACATAGTCGGGGCAGGAGAACGGCGTGCGCGGATCGACAAAATCGATGCAGTGGTGCGGGATGCCGTCCATTTCCTCGGGGGTCGGCTTTGCGGTTCCGATGGACAGGTACTTGTAGATCTGCATCGAGTCGCAGGAAATGACCTCACCGTCAAGTGCCTTTGCGGCGGCGACGGCGAGTGCGGTTTTTCCGCTTGCGGTCGGACCGACGATGCAGAGAACGCGCGGGGATTTGGTTTCGTTTGGTAACATCATTTGCCCTCAAAGGGTTCGGTATGATCGGTGATGAACATGGCATCACCGAAAGAGAAGAAGCGGTATTCCTCGCGGATGGCTTCTGCGTAGGCATTCAAGACCATCTCGCGTGAGGTCAGCGCGGAGATCAGCATCAGCAGTGTGGACTCCGGCAGATGGAAATTGGTAATCAGACAGTCGACACAGCGGAAGCGGTAGCCGGGATAGATGAAAATGCGCGTGTCGCCGCTCATTGCGTGCAGAACACCGTTTTCATCCGTCGCGCTTTCCAGCGTGCGCACAGAGGTTGTGCCGACGGCGATGATGCGTCTGCCCTCGGCTTTCGCGCGGTTGACTTTTTCTGCCGCATCCTCGGAAACAGAGAAATATTCGGCGTGCATGACGTGATCCTCGACATTGTCAACCTTGACCGGACGGAAGGTGCCCAGTCCGACATGCAGCATGACAGGGACGATTTCCACGCCTTTTTCGCGGATACGGTCCAGCAGTTCGGGGGTGAAGTGCAGACCTGCCGTCGGTGCGGCGGCAGAGCCTTCATGTTTGGCATAGACGGTCTGGTAGCGGGATTTGTCCTCCAGCTTTGCAGTGATGTACGGCGGCAGCGGCATGTTGCCGATGATGTCCAGCACCTCATAAAGATTGCGGTATTGCGTTCTGTCATAGGAAAACCGTACAATGCGGTTGCCGTCCTCGACTGTTTCCAGAATGTCGGCACACAGAAGTCCGTCACCGAAGGAAACCGCCGCACCGGGCTTCAGGCGTCTTCCGGGATGCAGCAATACCTCCCAGATATCCTCCTCCAGCTGCTTGAGCAGCAGAAATTCCACAGCAACGGTGGAGTTCTCGGCGATCTTTTTTCCGTAAATGCGCGCCGGAATGACTTTGGATTCGTTGAGTACCAGAACATCACCGGGCTGCAGATAATCGATGATATCGCGGAAAATATGATGGCTGACCTCCCCAGTATTGCGGTCAAGGAGCATCAGCCGTGAACCGTCACGGTCAGGGGAGGGTGTTTGTGCGATCAGATGATCCGGAAGATCATAGTAAAAGTCCTTGGTGGACAGCGGTTTATCGGTCATGTGGGTCTCCTGCGTTTCGATGTTTATGTTGCGTATTTGGCATTACTTTGCCAGAAGGCTTTTCAAAAATTCGGCACTGGTCTTGGCACAGGCAAAGGCATCCATGCCATCAGACGGTTCATCCTGCTCAACACAGACCCATTCTGCACGCTGACATGCACTGAGAATGCCGTTCCAGTCAAGCACACCGGAGCCAACCGGCTTGAAGCCATGTCGTCCGCCGTCTTTGACACAGTCCTTTAGGTGGACGATCGGTGCGCGGTCAGCATAGGTATGGATGTATTCTGTGGGATCGACGCCGCCGGAATAGAGCCAGCAGGTATCAAGCTCTGCACCGAGCACATCGGCGGATACTGCGGCATAGAGGTGGTCAAGCAGCGGCTTGTTCTCGTAAAGTTCCAGATCAAAATCGTGATTGTGATACATGAGCAGCATACCGCGCTTCGCAGCTTCCTTGCCGTAGGTGCGGATCAGTTCACAGGTTTCTGCAAACTGCGCACCGCCTGCAAGACGGTCCTTGGGCAGCCAGCCGATCGGCAGATATTTCACACCGGTGGCAGCGATGGCATCGAGTTCTTCGGTGTCGCACTTGACGAGGTCACCGATGTCGCGGTGCAGCGAGAACATTTCCATGCCTGCCTCCGCCGTCATCTCTGCAAGCTCTGCCGGCGTGTGACCCATCAGACCGAACCATTCGATGCCGGCATAGCCCATATCTTTGGCTTTGCCGAGGGTTTCGCGGATCTGATCGGGGGTTGTTAAGTATTCACGGAGTGTATAGATTTGTAATCCAAGTTTCATGTCAGTTTGTCCTTCATTAGCCGTTCATGATGGAAGCGATGTGTGCAATGTCAGCCTCGGTCCATTCGGGGCTGATGCCGATGTACAGCGTGCGGGACAGAAGATCGAGGGTCTTGGGGCACATATCCATCGTGTAGTTCATCTGCAGACCCTGGTTTTCACGCATTAAGAACGGATCCATGGCGGGATGCAGTGCACCCTTCTTTTCCATGATCTGTGTCCAGTTGGTGTAGACGTGCTTGCCGGTGTCAATCGGTACAGTCGTACCGAAGCCGCCTGCAGAACACTTCTGCTGGTATGCGCGGCATTCCTCTGCCGTTTCAAAGCGGAGTGCGAGGGTCGTGCCGCAGTCACCTGCGATATCGTTGGAGGGAGCCCAGACTGCCTTGCCTTCACCGCAGACAAGTGCTGCGAGTGCATCGCGGTTTCTGCGCAGATCGGAGAGGATGCCGGGCATCTTCTT
>SVRM01000166.1 GCA_015064785.1 Oscillospiraceae bacterium | reverse complement strand
AACGGACAGGCAAAGTATGCGCTGTATCCGGTCTGGATTCTGAATACCACCTGGAACGGGCAGAAGTACACCTTTGCCATGAACGGTCAGACGGGAAAGCTTGTTGGTGATCTGCCGATGGACAAGGCTGCTTACAGGAAATACCTGTTCCTGACAGCGGCAATCGGTGCGGCAGCAATCTATCTGATCCAGTACCTCATCTGGCTCTTGTGAGAAAGGAGAACGACATGAAAAAAATTCTTACCTATCTTCTTCTCATCAGCTGCATGATGGCTGTCATGCTGACCGCGGTCAGTGCGTCGGAATCTCTCCCGCTGTTTGATGAGCCGGATCTTCTGACCGATGCCGAGGAAACTGCCTTGATTGCAAAGCTGGAACAGATTGCCGAAGCCGAGCAGATGGAGGTTGTCGTCGCGGCGTTTTCCACCATCGACGGCGCATCTCCGATGGAATATGCCGACGATTTCTATGATTACAACGGTTATGGTTACGGGGAAAATCTCGACGGTCTGATTCTGATTGTTGTGATGGATACCCGTGACTGGTGGATTTCTACCCACGGCACGGCGATAACGGCATTTACCGATGCCGGTATTGCTTACATCGGCGAGCAGATCACACCATATCTGGCAGAGGGTGACTATAGCAGTGCCTTTACCGCTTTTGCCGATCAGTGCAAGTCCTTCATGGTGCAGGCAAAGACCGGCGATCCGTTTGATACGCACAATCTGCCAAAACCGCCTAAGGAACCGTTCAATGCCGGGATGGCACTTGTGGCTGCGATTGTCGGCGGTCTGATTATCGGTTTTATCTATACAGGAAAGCTGAAGGGTCAGCTGACATCCGTGCAGGCACAGCGCGCGGCATCGGGTTATGTCAAGCAGAACAGCCTGAATGTGACAAATTCCCGCGACTTTTTCTTATACCGCAATGTGACAAGAACAGAAAAAGCAAGCGACTCTGACAGTGGTGGTTCGAGCACACATACGTCTTCGTCCGGTGCGACACACGGAGGAGGCGGGGGGAAATTCTGATATACATCATCTTTTCCTGAAAATAACACAATCAAGAAAAAAGCGCATGAAAAAGTTAATCATTCTTCATTCCCATGACCTGCACGGTGATTATTTCCGGAAGATATCAACGGTGTCATGACTGCGGCGTTGCAGGATTATGATAGGATGAGAAATACCACAGAAACAACAAACCCCAACTGAAAAGGAGAATCTACCATGAAAAAGAATACCCATGTATGCCGTCTTCTGGCACTGCTGATCAGTGTACTGATGCTGCTCAGTATGATGCCGATGACTGCCCTTGCAGCAAAGGAAATGTTCATTTCCAAAGAACTGACTACGGTTTCCCTCCAAGGTGTCACAGCACCCAAAGCACGGACAACACCTGACATGACCGCAGGGACTGTCCGCTCTGACCGCTACAAGGTCATCGATGTTTACTGGACACCGACCATTTCTTACGGCAACAGAATCATCAAAATCGGTGCGGACGAATTTTTTGATTTCAACACCGGATATATGGTACATATCATTCTGGAAGCCGTCGGCGACTATTATTTCAAGCTGAATGCCGACAACACCAGTGCAGTCACCGCGAAAATCAACGGCGACCTCACGGCAACCGCCGTATTGCCGTCGCAGGAATACCGGAATCTCGGAGACAATAAGCGTTTGGAAGTGTATTATGCATTCCCGACAACGGCAGCCTCGCTGACTGTGAATCATGTTGATCTTACCATCGATCCGCCGGTTGCAGGAAAAAAGGCACAGGAAATGGATATGCACTTTTCCGATGAAATGATCGGCAAGGTCATCTATATGCGTCAGAACGGTTTGTCGGTCAGCTGGTTCCACGGCACCGAGGAAATGAAGCCGACGGATACCTTTGTTCTCGGTGATCAGTATATGGCGTTGGTGAAGCTCAAAACTTACGTTGACGGTGTGAAGTTTGCGGTCGATACATCGCATCTGCTGGTCGGACTTCCGAACACCACGGTCACGGCTACGGTTAACGGTCAGAAGGCAACGGCTGTCACGCCCAACAACCAGGATGGCAACGCGACAACACATATCGTAGTCGGTATGCTGTTCACCTGCGGTAACAAGCAGCAGATCCAGAATGTGGATATCAGCGATATTGAAGCTCCCATTGCTGGCAGTTCAGCCGATTATGAGGCTGCACTCGGAGCCAAAACCTATAAGATGCAGGAGAAAAACAACACCGCAGTCAAGAACGGTATTTACTGGACTGTCACGGATGATGCAAGTCAGAGTCTCCGCGATGTTCTGATTGCCGACAGCGTTTTTGATGAATACACCAACTATGCGATTACAATCAAGGTTGTTCCGCAAAATGAAAACTATGAATTTGCATCTGATGCAAAGGTAACTCTCAACGGTATCCCGGTTTCTGCGAGAATCGAGAAAGATATGGTTACTGTGTCATATATCTTCCCCAAGACCGCCGCAATTCCGGTTCAATCCATTGACAGCGTTTCGATCAGCGGCGTTGATCTGACACCGAAGGATCCCGAAAAGCCGCTGAACGGCAAGGAAAAGATTTCCAACGATCAGGTTACCATCGCAGAATTCCTTTGGGATACTGTTGCACGCAGCAACTGGAAACCAGGTATTGCAGATGTGGTTCTCCATGCGGCAGACGGCTATGTATTCACAGAAGATACCGTCGTAAAGATCAACGGTTATTATGCGAAGAATTTCTCCATTACGGACGAAGGCAGAGTCGCGGTTTATCGCTGTATCTTTGCCCCTGTCTTCAAGGAAGACCCTGCAATGCATACACATGCCGGTGAATGGGAGCATACGCTGTTTGAACACTGGATGCTCTGCCCTTGCGGTGATAACTATAATTTCGACAACCATACCATGAACGCAAGCAACGAATGTACCGTTTGCGGCTTCAAAATTTATGACGTGGCTGCACTTCCGTTCACGGATGTCAAAGCAGACGACTACTTTGCTCAGGCAGTTGCATGGGCATTTGAGGACGGCATCACGGCAGGTACCTCCGCAACCACCTTTGAACCGGATGCAACCTGTACCCGCAGTCAGGTCGTCACTTTCCTGTGGCGTGCGGCCGGATGTCCCGAACCGAAGAGCATGAACAATCCGTTCACGGATGTCAAGTCGAGTGACTGGTTCTTCAAGCCTGTTCTCTGGGCAGTGGAACAGAACATCACACAGGGAACCTCTGCAACGACCTTCACACCGGACAGAGATTGCAGCACCGCCGAAATCCTGACATTCCTGTTCCGTTCTGTCGGTGCCGGTAGCAACGGATATTATGAAGAAGCGGCTGAGTGGGCAGAATATCTCGATCTGCTGAAAGATACCGGTCTTGAAGTCAATCCGACCACACCGTGTCCGAGAAAAGCGATTGTTTCGTTCCTTTACGGTATTTATGGATAAGTACGGCGTGTAGGGTGTATTGTGGTCACCGTGTCAACTTTTCACAGAAAGTACCCGTGAGGGGTGCTGCCTGCATATCAGAACCGGACCGCGGACAGAGCATGGTTTTGTTCTGCACACGACACCGAAATCAACTAAAATTATGTGAGACATGCGGAACACCGCGCTCACTGAATAACAATAGGGAAGGAAATTGAAACGATGAAACATAGATGTAGGCAATGGATCGGACTTTTGCTCTGTTTTGTGCTGTTGATTGGTATGCTGCCGACAGGTATGACAGCGGAACAGATTCATTTCCATGATAATGAAGGATATGAGATCTCCGATCACAAGCATGATGTGCATCCCGTGGAAGAATCGCC
>SVRM01000165.1 GCA_015064785.1 Oscillospiraceae bacterium | reverse complement strand
CGTCCTTGATTTTTGCGCCTGCGACGTAAACCGCCTCGGTATCGGTGGTTTCGGGAAGCGTCATCGGATAGCCGGTCTCGTACTTTCCGGGATAACCGTCGGATGCACAGACGACACAGCAAGCCGCGCCGTCACCAAACGTGACATCGACATCGGCAAGGGCACCGTCGTGGACAGCCTTCATGATGGTAAAGAGGTCGGACTTCAGAAGCGGCAGAACAACCTGCGTTTCGGGGTCACCGAAGCGGCAGTTGTACTCAATGACCTTCGGACCGTTGGGGGTGAGCATCAGACCGAAGTACAGGCATCCCCGGAAGGTTCTGCCTTCTGCGTTCATGGCGGCAATGGTCGGCAGGAAAATCGTTTCCATGCAGACATCGGCAATTTCCTTTGTATAATACGGGTTGGGTGCGATGGTACCCATACCGCCGGTGTTCAGTCCTTCGTCATTGTCGTGTGCGCGCTTGTGGTCCATGGAGGAGACCATCGGACGGACGACCTTGCCGTCGGTGAATGCCAGCACGGAGACCTCGGGACCGGTCAGGAATTCTTCCATGACAACGGACGAGCCGCTGGCACCGAAAATCTTGTCCTCCATCATGGAGTGCAGGGCGGAGCGGACATCGTCTCTGGTT
This sequence comes from Oscillospiraceae bacterium, assembly GCA_015064785.1. Lineage (GTDB taxonomy): Bacteria > Bacillota > Clostridia > Oscillospirales > CAG-272 > RGIG3925. Next base: position 3,221 of record SVRM01000165.1, on the reverse strand, counting down.
TCACAGATCAGAACGCCCTTGCCGAGTGCCAGACCGTCAGCCTTGACGACGATCGGAATCGGACAGGTTTCTGCATAAGTAAGTGCGGATGCGATATCGGTGAAGACCTCGTAGGTCGCGGTCGGGATGTTATATTTCTTCATTAAATTCTTGGAGAAAACCTTGGAGCCTTCGATGATCGCTGCGTTTGCGTGCGGACCGAAGCAGGGGATACCGATGTTCTCCAGCGCATCGACACAGCCGAGCACCAGCGGATCGTCCGGTGCGACAACGGCAAAGTCGATGGCGTTGTTCTTTGCATATTCGACGATGGCGTCGATGTCCTTTGCGCCGATGTTGACGCATTCCGCGTCAGCGGCAATACCGCCGTTGCCGGGCAGGGCCACGATTTCGGTGATTTCGGGATTCTTTTTTAAGGATTTGATGATGGCGTGTTCACGTCCGCCGCCACCGACAACCAAAATTTTCATGTATAACTCCTTTTATGGGGTTGTGATTTCAGAAAAATGAGAAGATAACTCCCTCCGTCGAAGAAAGCGTGGCTTTCTTCGACACCTCCCTCAGAGAGGGAGGCTCAGATTACAGGCTCCCTCTCCGAGGGAGCTGGCAAAATAAGATGCCCGGGCATCTTATTTTGCCTGAGGGAGTTCACATAATCTCATAAATCAATGGTGGAACAGTCTCATGCCGGTGAACGCCATGACCATGTCGTTCTTGTCACATTCTGCGATGACCAGGTCGTCACGGATGGAGCCGCCGGGTTCTGCAACGTACTTGACGCCGGAAGCGTAAGCGCGCTTGATGTTGTCGGCAAACGGGAAGAATGCGTCGGAAGCGAGCGCAACATCGGTATAGTGGTCGAGCCATGCACGCTTTTCCTCTGCGGTCAGCGGTGCAGGCTGCTCGGTGAAGTAGCCCTGCCAGATGCCGTCAGCGCAGACATCTTCTTCGTTGCCGTTGATGTAGCCGTCAATGACATTGTCGCGTTCCGGACGCTTCATTTCGGGCAGGAAGGGAAGCGCGAGGGTCTTCGGATGCTGGCGGAGCAGCCAGGTGTCAGCCTTGCCGCCTGCGAGTCTGGTGCAGTGGACGCGGGACTGCTGACCGGCACCGACACCGATGGCCTGACCGTCATATGCAAAGCAGACGGAGTTGGACTGCGTGTACTTGAGGGTAATCAGCGCAACGATCAGGTCGCGTTTTGCAGATGCGGGAAGCTCCTTGTTTGCGGTCACGATATTTTCAAACAGATGCTCACCGATCTTGAATTCGTTTCTGCCCTGCTCAAAGGTGATGCCGAAGACATCCTTGGTTTCGATGGGAGCCGGCTTGTAGTCGGGATCGATTTCCACAATGTTGTATGCGCCCTTTTTCTTGGTCTTCAGGATTTCCAGCGCTTCGGGCTCGTAGCCGGGCGCGATGATACCGTCGGAAACCTCACGTGCGAGGAGCTTTGCTGTGGTGACGTCGCAAACATCAGAGAGTGCAACCCAGTCACCAAAGGAGCAGAGTCTGTCAGTACCGCGGGCACGGACATACGCACAGGCAAGCGGGGATTCGTCCAGACCTTCGATGTCGTCAACGAAGCAAGCCTTTTTCAGTGCATCGGACAGCGGCAGACCGACAGCGGCGGAGGTCGGAGAAACGTGCTTGAAGGAGGTCGCTGCGGGCAGACCGAGTGCTTCCTTCAGCTCCTTGACCAGCTGCCAGGAGTTGAAAGCATCGAGGAAGTTGATGTAGCCGGGACGACCGTTGAGCACAGTGATCGGAAGCTCGCCGTCGTCGCGCATGAAAATGCGGGAAGGCTTCTGGTTGGGGTTACAACCGTATTTCAGTTCAAATTCTTTCATGATCTGTACACCTTTCGTTGTGTTGTTTGTTCAGTGATCTGTTTTGCTGCCGTACCGGCGGACGAGCGGTTCATAGCATCCGCGGAAATGAAAGGAATTACCGTTTTTATTCTCTCCGATGATCTCCAGACCGAGATGGGTGAGGATGGCAATCGATTTTTCATTTTTCTTGTTTGCGTATGCCTCGACGTATTCTGTTTCCGGCGGAAGCATCTGCACAAGATAGCGGTAAAGCCAGGCAAAGATTCCGGTGCCGTGGTATTGTTCGCGGAGCTGGATTTCCTCCATCATGAAAACGCCGTCATTGACATAATACTGAAAATAACCGATGATCTTGCCGCCGTCATACAGCAGAAGAATCTGCCGCGGTTCTTTGGCAAGGGCGGGCAGGATGCAGGACATCCACATCGACCGGTCGTCCTCATACGAATTCCCGGTCGGTGCGATACGGCTCATATTGGAGTGGAGAATGTCGAACAGTGCGGGCAGTACCGATGCGGCATCTGCTTTTCGCAGGGGTTCGATTCTCATACGTTCTTGTTGACGATTCTGGTTTCGGTCTCGCCGGTTGCAAGATCGATATAGCGGACGAACAGGGAAACCTTGTTGTCGGCGTTGAGGTTGGTCCAGATGAGATCGGTCAGTGCGTCGATGTCACAATCGGGCAGCTCAAGGGTCTTGGGTTCACCCTCGAAGGAAGGCAGCGGATTGCCGTCGCCGTTGTAGGTGTGAATGAACTTTGCGCGGCCTGCGATGGGACTCGAGTACGCATAAGTGAAGCGCTCACAGGAGGAGTCGTCACCCTCAGCACTCTTGAGAATGGACATGGCGTAGTTCATATCGCCGTCAGCTTCGCGGCGGATGATACCGGAAATACGGGGCGTGAAGTTCGGTCGGTCATCTTCAAATTCACGGGTGCGCAGAGCCTGCTCAAAGGTCATCTGCTTGTCCATCAGTTCGTAAATGGTATCGGTCTGGTCGCCGTTGGTGACGATGGTCTTGTTGCCGAGTACACGGACGGGATAGTAAATGATCAGATGCGGGTCGGTCATCTTGGATTCGTCAAACGCCTTGGTGCGCATGGCTTCGCCTTCCGCGACGAAAACGCGGTTGCGGCTGTTTTCGCTTCTGCCCATGATGAAGTACGCCGTGACAGCCTTTTTGCCGTCGGCAGACTTGCCGATGATGATGCCGCGGCCGTGGTATGCAAGGGAATTCAGTTCATTTGCAATCGTGGAAATCTTCATGTCATTCTCCTTTTATATAAACCTTGTTGTTTTCAACGGTAATCTGATCGTCACAGAACAGTCTGACAGCCGCAGGAAGGATTTTCCATTCGGCTTCCTCCATGATGCGGCGCTGCAGGGTTTC
>SVRM01000044.1 GCA_015064785.1 Oscillospiraceae bacterium | reverse complement strand
TGAACCTCGTTACATTCGTCATCGATCAGGATAAGTGTATCGGCTGCGGTAAGTGTGCAAAGAACTGTCCTGTCGACACCATCGTCAAGACCGATTACGTCGCTCCGGGTCATAAGCTCGCATCCTACAAGATCGAGTCCGGCAAGTGCGTCAAGTGCGGTGCTTGTATCGACGGATGTAAGTTTAACGCCATTTCCAAGCAGTAATAAAGGAGGAGCCAGAACATGGATATGTTAAATTGCAAAGTAAACGGTATTGCCGTCAGCGTACCGGCAGGCTCCACAATTCTGGAAGCCGCAAGAGCAGCGGGTATTGAAATCCCGACCCTCTGCTATATGAAGGAAATCAATGCCATCGGTGCTTGCCGTATCTGCGTTGTTGAAGCAACCGGCGCACGCGGTCTCGTTCCCGCTTGTGTATACCCCGTCACCGAAGGTATGGAAATCCAGACCAACACCGCAAAGGTTCAGGAAGCGCGCAAGATGACGCTCGAGCTGATCCTTTCCACCCACGACAAGAAGTGCCTTTCCTGCCCGCGTTCCACCAACTGCGAATTGCAGAAGCTCTGCAACGACTACGGTGTCACCGCGTCCGCATTTGAAGGCTTCAAGCCGGAATTTGCCATTGACGATTCCGCTCCCCACCTTGTCCGTGACAACAACAAGTGTATCCTCTGCCGCCGCTGTGTCGCTGTTTGTAACCAGCAGTTTGTCGGTATCCTCGGCGCAAATGACCGCGGTATCGATACCAATATCGGCCAGGCATTCAAGCTGAATCTGAATGATACGCCCTGTATCTCCTGTGGTCAGTGTACCGTTGTCTGCCCTGTCGGTGCACTCACCGAAAAGGACGACACCGAACAGGTCTGGGCAGCACTTGCAGATCCGTCCAAGCACGTCGTTATGATGACGGCTCCTGCTGTCCGTGCAGCACTCGGTGAAGAATTCGGTATGCCGATCGGTACCGGCGTTGAAGGCAAGATGGTCGCATCCCTCCGCCGCCTCGGTGCGGACAAGGTCTTCGACATCGACTTCGGTGCTGACGTTACCATCGTTGAAGAAGCAACCGAACTGCTCGACCGTGTCAAGAACGGCGGCGTTCTCCCGATGATCACCTCCTGCTCTCCCGGTTGGGTCCGTTTCTGCGAACAGTACTACCCGAACGAAATCGATCATCTGTCCTCCTGCAAGTCCCCGATGCAGATGACCGGTGCGATCATCAAGACCTGGTACGCAGAAAAGGAAGGCATCGACCCCAAGGACATTTACGTCGTTGCTGTCATGCCGTGTACTGCAAAGAAGTACGAAATCAAGCGTGAAGATCAGAATGCAGCAGGCGTTCCGGACGTTGATGTTTCCATCACCACCCGTGAGCTCGCGCGTATGATCAAGCGCCAGGGTCTGAACTTTGTCAACCTGCCCGATGAAGAATTTGACAATCCGCTCGGTGAAGACACCGGTGCAGCTGTCATCTTCGGTACCACCGGCGGCGTTATGGAAGCAGCTCTCAGAACTGCAAACGACTGGCTTACCGGCAATGACAATACCGAAATCACCTATGAAGCTGTCCGCGGCAACAAGGCACTCAAGGAAGCTACCCTCGAGATCGCCGGCATGACCATCAAGGTCGCTGTCGCATCCGGCACCAAGGCTGCAAACGAAGTTATGGAAAAGATCGCTTCCGGCGAAGCTGACTGGACGTTCGTTGAAATCATGGGATGCCCCGGCGGCTGCGTCACCGGCGGCGGTCAGCCGATCCACCCGCAGTATGTCCGTGACACCGTTGACATCCACGGTCTCCGCGCAAAGGTCCTCTACGATCAGGACGAGGCTGCTGTTCTCCGCAAGTCTCATGAATCCCCTGTCGTCCGTGCTCTGTACGAGGAGTACTACAAGGACGGCTACGGCTGCCACAAGGCACACCACGACCTGCACACCACCTACAAGGCAGGCAAGAAGTTCTGATGAACATTTTCAGATGTTCTGAGAATCCCCTCACGGATTTCAAGAAATCATCCTGAACATACAAAAGCTCCCGTCTCACTGAAGCGGGAGCTTTTTGTTTACATTTTATGTATTGATTTTCCCATACAGTCATGCTATAATTTGGTAATAAAAAATTCTGAAAGGTGACTGCACCTATGACTCTGCCAACAATGATCGCACGTTCTTCGCGTGATTACAAATACCGTTTTTGTCTGATCGCACTCGTTTTTTCAGCGGCACTCATCCTGCGGACCCTCTCTGCCGGCGGTGTCTATTATCCGCTGCTTGATGACTCCATTCAGCTCATCAACTTCCAGCGCTCGCTGAACTTTGCAAAGCTGATCGAATCCATCGGTCTGTTCGCTTCCCGTCCGCTTGCCGGTCTGACAGACCTCTACTTTACCGGACGCTTTCATGACTGTTTGATGATTCCGGCATTGATTTTTGCGGTCCTTCACGGGTTGTCCGGCATTTTGTTCCTCCGCCTCTTTGAACGCAAATGGCACACCGGCATCGCCTTCTGTGTCTTCTATGCGCTTCTGCCGCTCGGTATCGAAGGTGTTTTTTGGCTCTCTGCGGCGGGACGCATTGTCCCCGGTATGCTGTTTTGCGCAATCACCGCAAATCTGTTTGAGGATTATATCCGTGAAGGCGGCATTTGGCGAATCGTCCTGTTTCCGTTTTCGGCACTGCTGTCCTACGGCTTTTATGAACAGATCCTCGTGTTGTCTTTTACTCTGACAATGCTTCAGCTGCTTTCTCATCTCAAGGAAAAACGGGCATGGTTTGCACTGCTTGTCTTTCCGATGCTTGCGGTATATTTTATCTTCACAGGAATGCACGCGCATGGTGGAGCCATCGGTTCCCGCATGTCGCTGGTCAAACCGTTTACACCGTGGTATATGGAATATTTCCTGCCAAACATTGTCAGACAGATCGGTGCCGTGATCCTGAAGGGCGGTACCCTGACGCTGTTCCGCGGATTTTGGCGCGGACTGCTCTGCACCTTTGCCAGCTTCGGCGGTGTTCTGCTCCTGTTGATTCTTCTGTTCTGCGGTGCGGTCATCTCCTGGCTGATTCCGCACAACAAAAAAACAGCACTGCCCTTCCCGCGCTGGACCGTATACCTGTGGGGAATACTGCTGTTTCTGGCACCGATGTCACTGTATTTTGTTGTTGAAAATCCGTGGTATTCGTTCCGCGCAACAGTTCCGTCCTTCCTCGGTGCCGGACTTGTCATTGATGCACTGCTGCAAACCATCCTGCGCCGCGAACGCATCTACGCCATTGTAACCGGTGTTCTTGCATCCGTGTGTCTGATAGCCGGTGTTTCCGAAATGCACGACTACCGCACGGTCGGTCAGTACGATGACCGCATTGCCAATGCCATTCTTTCCGTGGATGACACAATGCAGGGACGCGTCGGTATTCTTTGTCTGGAGGAATTTCCGACCGAAAGCAACTATTCGTTCAATGCCCATCTGGCAAGTGCCGGCGCCTATGACTGGTCGCTGTACGGCAAACTCGTTGCAGTCGGCGCCCAGGAGCTGCCGTATACACCCATTCCCCTCGCCGTCACAAAGTTCAGTTTCTATCACGGCTGGAATACCTCGATCAAGCGCATCGGAGGCTATGATCAAATCTGGTTCTGGGATGAAGATGCCGGAACGGTGACCCAACTGACGGTCACACCAGCCGGTACCGGTGAGCATGATTATAATTTCACACTTCCTGACGGAACGCCATGGGGACGTGTCTTTGAGGAAGGCGATTACGGTTATATTGATATTTATTAAGAAAGCGATTTCCATATGAAATAACGAGAGGAGAATTCCTTATGCTGAACACCTACAAACCGCCTTTTCTCGGCGCTGCATATTATCCCGAGGACTGGCCCGAATCCGAAATGTCTTATGACATTCAGAAAATGAACGAAGCCGGCATCACCGTCGCGCGCATCGGTGAATTTGCATGGAAGAAGATGGAACCGATGCCGGGACAGTACGACTTTGCATGGCTGCACCGTGTCGTTGACGCGCTGGCGGAAGCAGGCATTGCAACGGTCATGGGCACACCGACCGCAACGCCGCCGAAATGGCTGTCCAATCTCTATCCCGATATCATGACCGTCAATCCCTCCGGTATTCAGGCATCCCACGGCGGCAGACGTCACTGCTGTTCCAACAATGCGCATTACCGCGACTATTCCGCACGCATCGTCAAAGCCATGGCGCAGGAATTCGGCAACGATAAAAACATCATCGGCTGGCAGATCGATAACGAGATTTATTCCTGGGACGGCTGCTGCTGCCCATCCTGTCTCGGCGGCTTCCGCGAATATCTGCGCGAAAAATACGGTACCATCGAAGCGCTCAATGAAGCATGGAACCTCAATCTGTTCAGTCAGGCATACGAAAACTTTTATGAGATTCCCGCACCGATCAATGCATGGCACAATCCTCATCTGAAGCTGGAATGGCATACCTATGCCAACAACAGTCATATCGATTTTGTCCACATGCAGTCTGAAATTCTGCACAGCTTTGTCACGACAGGCGTGCCGATCGGTACCGATACGATGCCCTTTAACGGTATGGATTATCGCCGCTTAAATGAAAAGCTTGATATTGTCCAGTTCAATCACTACAACGAACCGCACAACGAATGGGAATGCTGTCTGTGGTTTGACTATCTGCGCGGTATGCGTGCGCACCCGTTCTGGAACACAGAAACACAAACCTGCTGGAACGGTTCCACGGAGATCGGTCAGTCAATCAAACCGGACGGCTGGTGCCGCGTCAATTCGTTCCTGCCTGTCGCACTTGGCGGTGAAGCAAATATGTACTGGATCTGGCGTACCCACTGGGCTGGACATGAGCTGTCCCACGGTTCTGTGCTGGATGCCTCCGGCAGACCGATGTATCCGTTTGGTGAAGTACAGGAAACGGCAAAACTGTTTGCTGACAACGCAGACTTTCTGAACAATACAAAAGTCGATGCCGCAGTCGCCTTCCATTATACCTCACTGAACTGGAACATGCACCAGACCCAACAGATGGTTGCCGGTGCCGGCAATGATCAGATCCCGCCGTTTTATAAAGCGCTGAATGACTGCGGCGTTCGCATCGATGTCATTGACGCCTACGAGCCGCTTGATCGATACAAGGTTCTTGTATCTCCCTTGATGATGACGCTTGAAGAAGGCGATCTTTCCGCGCGTGTTGCTGACTGGGTCAGAAACGGCGGTATCTGGATCGTTGGTCCGCTGTCCGATATCCGCACAGCCATTGGTACCCGTTACCGCGACAGACCGTTCGGCATTCTCGAGGAGCTGACCGGTGCCAAGTGGCTGTATGGCATTGCTGACCGTGCAGGCCGCATCACCGCCAAAGATCAGGATGGCAAGCCATTCGGCAGCAAGCTGTGGTATGACATTTATGATGCCGATGATGCAGATGTGCTTGCGTGCGTCTCGGGCGGACACAGCAGCATCGACGGAAAAGCATGTATTCTGCGCCGTTCTGTCGGCCGGGGACAGGTCATCCTGCTCGGTACCTTCCCCGATTACGATGCACTCAAGACCATCTATACCATGGCACTTGATGAAGCCGGCGTCGAAAACGGCAAATCTGAGGGCGAGCTGATGGTAATTCCGCGTACAGGTGCGGACATGTCCGGTCTGATTCTGGTCGAATATGCCGGTAAGATTGCTTCCTATACCCTTGACAAGCCGATGAAGCGCACCGATACCGGTGATACTGTCAATGGAAAGATTGAGATCGAACCCTACGGCATTGTGATTTTGCAAAATCCCCGATAATAGCGAACGGACCACAATCGTGGTCCGTTTTTCTTATAGGCTTCACTTTTTTCGCAGAATGCAGGGGCGATTCACTCGTCGCCCGCGATATAACAGCGATGGCGGTTATGTTCGGAGATCAAGGCAATGTCTCGCACCGTTAAGCCTTCCCTGGTCAGGGAGAGGTGACGAAGAAAGCGGAGCTTTCTTCCGAAGATGGCTTTGCCATCTTCTACGGATTCGAGTCGTTCCTTGTTACTGATTCTTCAAGTGCAAGCAGGCTCCAAATGATGTAAGCGGCGAATCTTGTCATGACACGGGCGATTCGTGAATCGTCCCTGCAGCCATTTGAAGACATATCAAATAAACGGTCTTCTATCCAGTACCAGCTTCAGCGGCACATCGGAGGTGAGCTTTCCGCGCAGGGTCTGCTGTAATTCCGCAAGACCGCAGACGCCGCCGAACAGCGTGTGCAGATCATTGACCGATTCGTTTTTGCTCCAGTCAACATGATACCAGAAATCGAGGTAATGTTCGGTAAAGTCCTCCAGCCGCTCTCTGACCTCCCAGTACCGGTGCGGTGTCTGGCGCTGTGCACGTGTCAGACAGAAGATCCAGTCAATTTCAAGGAAATTGGAGGAAGTGCCGAAGGACTTAGGCAGTCCGGTTTCCCGGTCATCGTACATCGCAATGCAGCTGTCAATCATTTTTTCGGGGAACCGCAGCGGCATATGCGCATACTCATGGTTGAACAGATAGTGGAACGTACCGGCCATATAGTAATAGATCGGTGCCCTGCGTTCGACCTTCAGATCGCGCGGCTGCATCCACATACCGGTTTCGGGATCGGTGTTGTCCCAGAACCATGCAAAATAATCATCGTTCCACTTCCGTGTCGCCGCACCGCAGAGGTTCAAGGCAACATAAACACCGGCACCCTTGTGCGAATCCGACCACGGATTGCCGGACCAGTTGAGACCGTCCATCAGACCCTTGAAGTTTTCATATTCCAGATACGGCAGAAGTGCGGTACACGGACGCGCAGGAGATGCATCAAACAGCTCCAGTGCCGCCGCACAATGCGCCGTTGTGTGAATCGGATGATGCGTGCGCTCGTGAAACTGTCCGTCCTCGCCCTGCATTTCCTGCAAAACACGCACCCACGCAGCACGTTCTCCGGGATCCCGCGGAAACGCACCGATGGAGTACAGAATATTTGCCGCATCGGCACAGCCGTAAGGATTCGGTCCCATCTCGCGGTCGCCTTTTTCGTTCTGCCAGAGCCATCTCGCGTAGGCGCCGGTTTCTACACGGTGGGATTCCACTGTTTTATGAATGTTCTCAATGATCGGTGTAATATCGTAAGTTTTCATGATTGTTCCGTCCCCTTGATCTTTCTTTCAGATAAAATATACCACACCGCAGCCGGATTGTCAAGGGAAAATTTCTATTTTTTATATATTTCCTCTTGCAAAACACGTGCAAATATGGTATGATACAGATAAGGAATAACCCGCCGGTGCGTTTTTCGGCGGGAGAAAGAAAGGAAAATACAACCATGAACATCGGACTTTTACCGCAGGCACACATGCACGAACTACTCAAAGCAACTGTACCCGCATCCCGCTGGGACGGTCAGCAGGATATCCGTCTCTGGCAGGCACAGGCACGCGATACCCTGTCCTCTCTGCTTGGACTGAACCGCATCGCGCAATACCGTACAGAACCGGTCATGCAGATTGAGCTCGACCGTATCGATGAGGAAATGGGATGCCGTGAAATCCGCTTCCGTTTTGTCACAGAAGAACGTGTCACCGTTCCCTGTCATCTCGTCATTCCGCGCGGTGCACATGAACCGCTTCCCGTTGTTCTCTGCCTGCAGGGACACTCCAAGGGAATGCACATCTCTCTCGGACGCCCGAAGTATCCGGGAGACGAGGAAACCTGCCATGGCGGCGACCGCGATTTCTGCGCACGTGCCATCAAGGAAGGCATCTGCGCCGTCGCCATCGAACAGAGATGCTTTGGTGAGTCGGGCGGAACCCCGAACGGACCGGACTGCCGCCAGGCATCGATGCGTGCACTTCTGCTCGGCCGCACAATGATCGGTGAGCGTGTCTGGGACATCATGCGCTGTATCGACGTTTTGTGTGCACATTTCACCGAACACATCGACCCCGACCGTATTCTTTGTCTTGGCAACTCCGGCGGCGGAACAGCCACCGTTTATGCCGGTGCACTGGATGAACGCATCAAGATTTCTGTTCCCTCCTGTGCTGTCTGTACGTTTGCTGATTCCATTGGTGCGATGCTGCACTGCGAATGCAACTTCGTTCCCGGTGTTGCAGAACAGTTCGATATGGGCGATCTGTGCGCGATGACCGCACCGCGCTCGCTTGTGGTTGTATCCGGTGCAGAAGACCCCATCTTCCCGCTCGAGGGTGCGAAGGCTTGTGTGGAAATCGGTCGTACCGCATATACGGCATACGGCGCTGACGACGGCATTCATCATGTCATCGGTGCCGGCGGACACCGTTTCTATGCGGATGACAGCTGGCCGACCATCCATGCAGAACTCGCAAAGTTGTAAAACCATGTCTGAGCGTATCCTTTTTTTGTCAGACCTTGACGGAACACTTCTGCAACCCGATGCCACGCTTGACCCCGATGATGCCCGCCGCATCAATGCACTGACCGAGCGCGGCGCCATGATTTCCTATGCGACCGCGCGCACCATCCAGTCTGTCCGTCACATTCTCGCTGACATCCGCTTCACCGCATCCACCCCGCCAATCTCTCTGATGAACGGCGTTTTCATCCGCGATATGGCACGCGGAGCATATCTCGACTGCGCAGCCTTTTCCCGAGAGACAGCAGAACAGCTCCTCTCCATCTTCTCCTGCCGCAGCTTGCATCCGTTTGTCTATGCGGTCGATGACGCAGGAAAACTGATGACGTATTACCGTGAAATCCCCAACAGCGCGATGAAGGCATTCATGGACGAGCGTGTCACCCGTTATCACAAACCGTTCCGACGCTTCTCCGATCCGTCCGAGATCAGCGGAACGATGGTGTATTTCTGCCTGATTGCATCCATGCAGGAGGTCAACTATGCAGTACGGCTGCTGGAAGACCGCCTGCGCCATATGGAGGTACCCGACATCCGCTTCACCTATTACCGGGATCACTACGACGAACATGTATGGTATCTTGAAATCTTCGACTGCCGCGCATCCAAACAGCACGCTGTTGACTTTTTACGCAGCTACACAGGTGCCGACCGCGTCATCTGCTTCGGCGACAATCTGAATGATCTGCCAATGTTTGAGGCTTCCGATTTCCGGGTTGCAGTCAAAAACGCAAACCCGGCACTGATCGCACAGGCTGACGAAATTGCCGTCGACGGCGTTGTTACATGGATTGAAACCTATCTGAAATTCCGCAATCTCATATAGAAAGGACAACACGATGATTACCTCTGATTTTGGCTATATCATTGCCACCGATTATGTTCCCGCAGACGGAAAAACCGACGTTTCCGATGGCTTGCAGAAGCTCATCAATGACAATCCCAACCGCACGATTTTCTTGCCCGACGGTATTTATCTTTTATCCAAACCGATTCTGACCCCGGCACATCCGGAGCGCAGTGTTTCGCTCATTCTTTCTTCCTTTGCAGTTCTTCGTGCATCGGAGGACTGGAGCTCAGAGGAAGCCATTGTCCGTCTCGGTGCATCGCACCCTGCAAATGATATCTATACAATCGGCTCCAACTATTCCTTCTCCGGCGGTATCATCGACGGTGCAGACCGTGCCAACGGCATCTCCATCGACGGCGGACGCGAAACGGTTGTCCGGGATGTTTCGATCAAGCATACCCGCATCGGCATCCACATCAAGCGCGGCGCCAACTCCGGCTCCTCCGATGCGGATATCTCCGGCGTCAACATCATCGGTACCGGCAAAACCGATTCCGTCGGTGTTCTGCTGGAGGGCTATGACAACACGCTGACCAATATGCGCATTGCAAAGGTCTTCATAGGAGTACATCTTTGTTCTGCAGGCAATTCCCTGCGCAACATTCATCCCCTGTATACCTGCGACGGAACCGATTATCAGAACAGCTGCGGCTTCCGCGATGAAGCAGGCAACAACTGGTACGACTATGCCTACTCCGATCACTTCGGCATCGGCTACCGTCTCGGACGCGGCGTATCAAGCATCTTTACAAACGGCTTTATCTGGTGGTATTCGTCCGGCGGCGGACGGCACGCGGCTGTTCTCTGTGACGGCACGTTTGACTCGGTCATCACCAATCTCAAGGTCGGCTTCTGCGGAACGGAGACCGAAAATCCGATTCTGGTAGAACTGGATGCTCCGGGTAAGGGACGCGGTGTCTTTGACCGTCTCGCTGTGAAATTACAGGAAGTTACGGGAGACGCACATCTGCGATATTTGCAGAACGGCATCATTCCGCAGTCATGATTTTTATCAATCTAATCATTTTGTAGGGACAGGCGTCCCGACTGTCCCTGTGCAGATCAACACATGGGACAGTCGGGGACGCCTGTCCCTACTGTATTTACTGGATTCACCGTCAGTATTTGATAAGATAATAAATCACATATCCCCAACCGAATACGCCGTGCAGAATCGCCCAGCCAACCGACTTCCACGTCACATAGCTGATGACCATTGCAAGCGCTGAGCCGAATGTAACCCCGACATTGACCGAGGAATTGCTTGTGATTGTTTTCTGTTCTGCTGCCTGTACCTTATGTTCCAATTCCTGTACTTTGTATAGCAGCATTTCGTACTGCTCTTCGTTTTGCGGCTCCTGTTCCCTGCCGCCGAGCAGTTCTGCGACCGTAATGTCAAGTGCAGAACACAATGCTTCCACTACCGCATAGTCCGGCATACATTTTCCATTTTCCCATTTGGAAACGGTTTTATTGGAAACACCGAGCTTTTCCGCCAGTGCTTCCTGTGTCAGATTCTTCTCCCGGCGTTTTGCCGCGATGAACGAACCAATCTCATTCTGATTCATGTTTGGATCGCCTCCTTTATACTTCAATGATACCACAAACCATGGATTTTTCCATCCCCAGGTGGGAGAATTTGCGTGGAATCTGCGAAAAAACGACAAAATCGGCACTGTACGCTTTCCATACAGTGCCGATTCATTTTATTCAACCACAAAGATAAACGGATATACATCCTGTCCGCCGTCAACGGTATAGAATTCCGCATCGGGATAGGCTTCTGCCACATGTGCCTCAAGCGCCGCGACATCCTCGGGGGATGCATCGTGACCGACAAACGCGGTGATCAAATAAATATCCTCGCCGCCCATTTTGGACAGCAGATGCTTTGCCGCCGTGAGAACATCCTTCTCGGAGACAAGCATCTCCTTGCCGACAAAGCCGATGAAGTCGCCGCATTCGATGTGTACACCGTTCAGCTCCGCATCGCGGATGGAGGGGCAGACATAACCGGTCGTTACCATATCCATGGCAACGGTAAACATCTCAGTAATCGCCTCGGGATCACCGGACTGGAAGTTCATCGAAGAAATTGCCGCATAGCCCTTGCCAAGGTCCTTGGACGGAATGACATGCACTTCACCCTTCTCCCAAAGTCCTGCTGCCTGATTGGCTGCCATGACAATATTGCCGTTGTTCGGGAAAACGAAAATGTGCTTTGCATTGACTTCTTCAAAAGCCGCCAGGAAATCCTGTGCGGAGGGGTTCTGTGTCTGACCGCCGGAAACGATGGCATCGACACCAAGCTGACGGAACAGATCGGCAATGCCGTCACCGGATGCAACCGCAACCGTACCGAAATCCTTCTGTACACGCGATTTCTCTGCTTTCGGCGCTTTCTTTTCCTCACCGATCGTTTCATTGTGCTGCACATTCATGTTCTCAATCTTGAGCGTCAGGAATTCACCGTACTGACGGCAGAATGCAAGCACCTTTTCGGGTGTCAGCGTATGCACATGGAGCTTGACAATCGAATCTGTCTTGAAGCAGACAATCGAATCACCGATGGTCTTCAAAAAGTCAATAATGACTGCCGGATCGAACGTTTCAATATCGACCTTGGCATTCTGAAGCTGAATCAGAAGCTCTGTGCAATAGCCATAAGTCATTTCGCTGTCCGGACCGAACGAGGAGAGGTCCGCTGCAGGTGCGTTGATTTTTGCAGGCTCTGCATCGTCGGAAACCGTCTCGCCGATCAGAATCTTATAGAAGCCCTGCATGATATAGAACAGACCCGCACCGCCGGAGTCGATGACACCTGCTTCCTTCAGTGTGGCAAGCAGCTCGGGGGTTCTCTGCAGGGAGTTGTACATTTCCTTGATGAGATCGGCAAACAGCGTTGTGATCGTGCTCTTATCGTTGAGCCGTGCGACCGCATATTCGACCGATTCACGCGCAACCGTCAGGATGGTACCCTCCGTCGGTGTGATAACCGATGCATATGCCTGGCGGACACCCTCCTGCAAAGCAGAACCGATGACCGCAGCATCCGCTTTTTTATGACCCGCAAAGCCCTTTGTCAGACCGGCAAAGAATTGGGAGAGGATAACGCCGGAGTTGCCGCGAGCGCCAAGCAGCATACCCTGTGACAGCTTCTTTGTTACATCCGCAAGATTATCCGAATCCATGCCCTGCAGAGCGGCAACACCGCCCTCAATGGTCATGCGCATATTATCACCGGTATCACCGTCCGGTACGGGGAAAACGTTGAGATTGTTGACCTCCTCGGCATTTGTACGAAGCTGTGCCGCGCCGCCGCGTACCATGTTGGCAAACATCTCACCGTCAAGAAATTGTTTCTTGGAATCCGCAGACAGTTCCTGCGTGGACTGCGGTTCTTTTGTTTCGTTCTGGTTCATATCGTCCTCTTTCGATCAGTTACGGATTTCAGTTGATGCGTGCGTCACCCCAGTAGAACAGGGCGACTGTGCCGGGGCCGGTATGAGAACCGATAACCGTGCCAATGCTGTTGATGAGAACAGGACCGTCGATCTTCGGGAAATTCTTCTCAATCAGGTCAGCAACTGCGCGTGCATCCTCTTCGCATACAGAATGGCACATATAAACCTTGCCGGAATAATCAGTACCGTTCTCAGCGTGTTCCTTCATCAGCTCAACCATGCGGTTGATGACACGCTTCTTGGGTCTGATCTTTTCGCGCGGAATCAGCTTGCCTGCGTCATCCATATTGAGCAGCGGACAAATACCGAGCAGACCGCCGATGGCGCCGGCTGTCTTGGAAACACGACCGCCCTTGACATAGAAGGTCAGGTCAGAGGAGAAGAACCAGATCTGAAGATTCTTTAAGTTTTCTTCTGCCCAATCAGCGACCTCATCAAGCGACATACCTTCATCGCGGCGGTCAGCCATAGCGTCGATGAGCAGACCGTAGCCGGAAGCTGCTGCCAGAGAATCAACAATGCGAATCTTTCTGTCGGGATACTGCTCACGCAGCGTCTGTGCTGCGGCATTGGCAGACAGATACGAACCGGAAAGTCCAGAGGAAAGTGTCAGATGCAGAATATCCTTGCCCTCATCGAGGAACTTTTTGAAATATTCGATATATTCACCGGCGCTGACCTGCGAGGTCTTGGTGTCCGCACCGTCTACCATTGCCTGGTAAAACTTGTCAAATGGGATTGTCTGACCAAGATCGTCCGGATATTCCTTGCCATCCAGGAAATAGTGGAAACAAATATAGGAAATGTTGCGGGACTCAAAATGCTCTTTGGAAAGGTCTGCCGTTGAACAGCAACTCAGAACGTAGTTATGCATGGTGGTGATTCCTTTCGTATCAAAATTCTCCGCATGAAATCATACGGAAAGTGCCATCTGTGGTTTTCTTTAACCATGTGTGTTTGAATACAATAATAGATATTATTATTTTACCATATTTTTTGCATAAAATCAAGTGCTGGCAGTAAGAAAATAGAAATTTCCTACTATTATTTTCCTATTCCTTTCCAGATTCAATTCCGACATTTATATAAATACTGATTTCTTTTTTTGCAGCCGCTTCATGCGTTTTATTTCTGCGCATATTCCAAAAATTCCAAAAATCTCTAAAAATATTTTTCAAACCGCTTGACAAAGCAAAAAAACTGTGATATAATATATATTGTTCGAGAGAACAAACAAGACAATGGGATATTGTGTAACGGTAGCACAGCAGACTCTGACTCTGTATGTTGGGGTTCGAATCCCTATATCCCAGCCAAATCCCCGAGGACTTGTCCTTGGGGATTTCCTTTTTCACTTTTCACGCTTCACTTTCACTCACTCGGGGATTTGGCAAGAGCTGAATTTCGAGAACTGCATAGATCAAACATTTTTCCACGACCGTTTATTTCACCTAATTGGAGCAAACCGCCATGAAAGAAACACAAACCAAAGAGCGCATCACACGCAATTCCGTCGAGCAGGAACTCTGGCGCACCAACGCCGCTGAAATCAAAGGAACCGTATTTTCCATGTCCTATACCCTTTTTTTCGGCGTACTGATCTCGCTGGTGTTATGCTTTGCCGGCAGTCAGGTACATTTCCACCCTGTGATTTATATTCCGCTTACACTTCTTCCGATGATTCCGTTTATCGCGATTCTGCGGCTTCTGCTCACGGTATTAAAGGAACGCAGACTCTTGCAGGACGGCGCGTTTGACATCACCGATGCCACCCTTTTCTCCAAAGACGAAAAGTACAACCATTTCCACCGCGAACTTAACCGCTATTTCTATTTTGAGACTTTCCCGCCATGTGAGGTCGGACACACCGCGTATCAGCTTGCCGCCACAGGCGATTCCTACATTCTGGTTCTCTACCGTTCCAAAAAACCGTATGTCAAGCTGTTCTATGCCGCAAAGATGTACGTTTATCAGGAAACGTAATTTCAGAAAATATTTTTTATCTTTTTCCAAAAAAGTATTGACAAATGCTCTGCACCGTGGTATAATATATCTTGTTCGAGAGGACAAGCATAACATTGGGATATTGTGTAACGGTAGCACAGCAGACTCTGACTCTGTATGTTGGGGTTCGAATCCCTATATCCCAGCCAGAAAAAGCACTTGCGCAAGCAAGTGCTTTTTTCAACGAACTTTGCCCTGCGGGCAAGTGAAATAGCTTCGCTGTGAAATATTTGCTGACGCGAATGTGGGCAAATTTCATTTCACATCGAACGAAGCGAGATATTTCACAATTTCCGCAAGGAAATTATTTCACATTCGGGTGTCTGGATATTTCACTTCGCTCGCCCGATTCTTCACTGTTTCTTAGTTGCAATTTTTTTGATTTTATGGTACAATGATACGGTTCAATTTCACCATTTTCATTTTTTAAGAGATAACCGACATGAAAAATAAGACTTATATTTATCATCTTCTCTTTCCCGCACTGATATATGCAATCTTTACCGGTGTCAGCGTCGGATGTGCCATTGTGTTTTTCAAATTCTGCGCCTCACACATCATCCGCCTGTCCACTGCGGTGTACGATCAGCTCCGCACGCATCCTGCATACATACCCGCTGCCATCGGCATCCTGTTTCTCTGTGCCTGTCTTTACGCGGCAGTCTACCATTTTCATTCCAATCTGCGCGGCGGCGGCATTCCGACCTCCATCGGTATCCTGCGCGGGCTGATTCCGTTCCGCTGGATTTATAATTTCTGCGGCGTGTTCGCCATGTCTCAGCTCACGTTTTTCCTCGGTGTTCCGCTCGGCACGGAGGGTCCGAGTGTGCAGATCGGCACTGCACTCGGCCGCGGTGTCACACGGTTCGGTTCACGGACAACCGGGAAGAAACATGCCGCATGGGACCGATATCTGATGACCGCAGGTGCCTGTGCCGGCTTCTGTACGGCAACAGACGCCCCGATCTCCGGCATGATGTTCGCCATAGAAGAAGCACACCAACGCATTTCCCCGATGATTATTCTTGTGTCTACCATTTCCGTCACAGCAGCAAAGGTCACATCCGCGTGGCTCTCACCTCTTTTCGGCATCAACACCTATCTGTTTGCGCCGATGCATCTGATTACGCTCAAGCCGCAGGAGCTGTGGCTTCCGATCCTGATTGCACTGGCGGTCGGTCTGTTTGCCGTTCTGTTTTTGAAGTATTATTTGTTTCTGCGCACGCTCTGGCAGAAATCCACCGCATATCTGAACCGGATTCTCCCGATACGTGTTCGCGGTATATTCGGCGCAGTGCTTCCGCTGTTTGCTGTGCTTTTGCTGACACTGATATCCGGTCTGGTCTCTGAAACCAACCTGTCCTCAGGACACCATCTGATTGAACAGCTGATGCACGGACATCTTGCATGGTTTCTGCTCTTTGCACTGGTCGCAGTCCGTATGACCGTCATGATTTTTGCCAACAGCGCCGGCATCACAGGCGGTATGTTCCTGCCAATCATGGCGCTCGGTGCAATGATCTCCTCAATCATCGGCGGTTTTCTGATTACGCACACACCGCTGACCGCAGGATATTATCCGGTCGTCGTTGTCCTTGGCATCACCGCCTGCATCGCCGGCATGATGAAAATGCCTCTGACCGCCATCGTATTCGCCATTGAAGCACTATCCGCGCATCAGAATATCGTTCCGGTTCTGCTTGTTTCGGTCCTGGCGTATTTCATTACTGAGCTGTTCGATGCAGAAGCGATCAACGAAACTGTACTGGAACACCGTCTTGAGGATCTGCGGCGCGGAAAAGAACCGATCACCGTCGATACGACCGTTTCCGTTGAAGCCGGTTCGTTTGCCATCGGAAAACAGGTCCGCGACATTTTCTGGCCTGCCAATCTGTTTGTCCTCTCGGTTAAGCATCCCTCTGACAGCAAGGCCGAAATGGATGAACGAGGTGACAAGACCCTGCGCGCCGGAGATCTGCTCCATGTCCGATACGAAACATATAACCCGCAGGAAACAGCCGCAGAGCTTGCTGCCATTACAGGCACGCAAAAACCGGAAGAATCGAACAAAATTTGACAAAATCTCAAACAAATTGTGTCAAAGGTATTGCTTTTTCCATAAAAATATGGTAAGATTATTCCATTGAAAAGAACAGATAGAGGTGCGGCAGATCATCAGTCGCCATGTCCTCCGCAGATGGGAAATACCATCCCGGAAACCCGGTATGCAGACCGCGGACATACGCAAAAGGGATCGCCGCCGAAGAAGAACGGTTCTGCCATGACCGTTTTTCTGGGGTACCGCAGAACATGCGGTACACTGTCACAGCATGTGGAGCGCTATCGGACAATGGGATGTCCCGTCATGGAAGAACCGCGCACGTCATATGCTGTGACGACGGTTCTTTTACTATTTTTTGGAGGTTTTACACTCATGCGCAACACAAGACGCTTTACCCTGTTTCTGCTGATTGTGTCCGTCGTGCTCTCCATGTCCGTTCTGCATGTCTTTGCGGACGGTGAGGACACCGCGGCTCCCGCAGAAGAAGTCGTGACAGTCGGAGACATTTTCTCCACTGATCCCGCAGCAATGACATATGACGATGCAGTTGCTCTGCTCGAATTTGTCGATACACTTGACGACGGTTACGAAGCATACGTAGATGAAAATGCAGATGCAATCGATCGTGCAAACTATCTCATCAACAAGGAAGAGGTTCCCTTCTACGCAACCTTCTGGGCACTGCTTCCTCCCATCATCGCCATCGGTCTGGCTCTGATCACCAAGGAAGTTTACTCTTCCCTGTTCATCGGTATTCTCGTCGGCGGTCTGCTCTATGCCGGCTTCAATCCCGTCGGTACGATGGAGCACATCTTCAATGACGGTATGATCGCACAGCTGTCTGACTCCTGGAACGTCGGTATTCTGATCTTCCTCGTCATCCTCGGTGCGATGGTCATCATGATGAACCGTGCAGGCGGCTCCGCAGCGTTCGGCCGCTGGGCACAGACCCACATCAAGTCCCGCGTCGGTGCACAGCTTGCAACCATCGGACTTGGCGCACTCATCTTCATCGACGACTACTTCAACTGTCTGACCGTCGGTTCCGTCATGCTTCCCGTTGCCGACAAGCACAAGATCTCCCGTGCAAAGCTCGCTTACATCATCGACGCAACCGCAGCACCCGTCTGTATCATCGCGCCGATCTCCTCCTGGGCAGCGGCAGTCTCCGGCTTCGTTGACGGTGTCAACGGTCTGGACCTGTTCATCCGCTCCATCCCCTACAACTTCTACGCCCTGCTGACCATTGTTATGATGATTGTCATCGCTTGCATGAAGTTCGACTACGGTCCCATGGCAATCCACGAAAAGAACGCTCTGGAAAAGGGTGACCTGTTCACCACCGGTACCGTCAAGGCATCTGACAAGAATGAACCTGTCAACGAAAAGGGCCGCGTCATTGACCTGATTTTCCCGATTGCGGTTCTGATCATCTTCTGTGTCATCGGTATGATCTACACCGGCGGCTTCTTCGACGGTGAATCCTTCATCGATGCATTCTCGAATTCCGATGCATCCGTGGGTCTGGTCTTCGGTTCTTTCATCGCAATGCTGCTGACTGTCATCTTCTACTGCTGCCGCCGCGTCCTTTCCTTCAAGGACTGTATGTCTTCCCTTCCCGAGGGCTTCAAGTCCATGGTTCCCGCGATCCTCATTCTGACCTTCGCATGGACCCTCAAGGGCATGACCGACTCCCTCGGTGCAGCGACCTTCGTTGCAGGCATCGTTGAAGAATCCGCGGCAAGCCTGATGAGCTTCCTGCCCGCCATCATCTTCGTTATCGCTTGCTTCCTGGCATTTGCAACCGGTACCTCCTGGGGTACGTTCGGTATCCTCATTCCGATCGTCGTTGCAGTCTTCGGCGGCGATATCAACAACGAAATCATGATCATCGGTATCTCTGCCTGCATGGCAGGTGCGGTCTGCGGTGACCACTGCTCGCCCATCTCCGATACCACCATCATGGCTTCTGCCGGCTCTCAGTCCGACCACCTCAACCACGTTTCCACCCAGCTTCCTTATGCGATCACCGTTGCAGCTGTCTCCTTCGTCAGCTACATTCTCGCAGGCTTTATCAGAAACGCCTGGATCGCACTCCCCATTGCCATCGTTCTGATGATCGGTACCCTGTTCGTCATCAAGACGCTTACCGCAAAGAAAAAGGCATAATGTTTCACATACACGAGATGCTGCTGAATTTGGCAGCATCTCGTTTTTTGTTTTCTCTCCAAATCCGGAGCATGAAATCTCCCCTAAAACGCAAGACTTGACAAAATTGCGGTTACGTGGTATACTATTGGAATGAATAAGCACGAACAGATGATTTTCTGTTCCGCGACAGAAAGGAGAAACGGTATGCCGCAGAAGCCCGCACACAAACAACCGCAAAAGAAAAATACGACTCTGCCGGAGTTTCTCCGCTGGATGTATTTGCGCCACAAGCTGCGCCGCCGCTATTCCCGCGACAATGTCCGTTCATGCAGACGCACACAGAAGTGGACCGCCGCCTGTTTTCTCCTTCTGACAACAGTGCTTCTCTCCGCAGCCATGTCTTATACCCGACTGCACTACTCTCGGACAGAAACCGTAATCCCGCTGGAACACACAGAAGCTCCGTTCGCACCGATCGGCAATCCGGCACTTGCACTGGATGCGGTCACATGTGACGTCACCGTGACCATCGGTACCGGTTCACCTGTGCATTGGAATACCGCCGCGATGACCGTTTCCGATGTACTGTCTGATATCGGATATACCGAAAATCCGGACGATCTGATCACACCTGCCCCGGAAACCGTTGTCACGCAGGACATGGAAATCACAGTAGTCCTCGTTACCTTTGAGGAAAGCGAGGAGGTCGCCGCCATTCCTTATGGTACGGAATACCGCGATGTCCAGACCATTCCCCGCGGTACAACCACCCGCATCTCCTACGGCACCGAAGGTGTCGCACGTCAGCAGCAGCGCCGCCGCTATGAAAACGGTGTGCTTGCCGATACTGAGGTGCTGTCCTCCGAAACCATAACAGAGCCGGTCAATGAAGTGCTCGAGCGCGGCGTTGGCGGTGTTGTTTCCGGCAAACATGGCAGCTTCAATTTCTCTTACTATATCGACGTCACGGCCACCGCTTACGGCGACTACGACGAGCCGCGCCTGACCTATTCCGGTACGCTGGCGCAGGAGGGTGTCATTGCGGTTGACCCGACCGTCATTCCGCTCGGTACCAAAGTGTACGTCAAGGGCGATTACGGCGACTACGGTTACTGCTCAGCCGACGACATCGGTTCCGGAATCAAGGGCTATCATATTGATATTTTCATGGAATGCTCACGCGCGGAAATGCTGGAATTCGGCATCCGGAAAATGCGCGTATACATACTCGACTGACAACAACCGATTGCAAGGGAGGATGCTTATGCAGTCCCGCTTTCCAAAATCCGTTTTTGTTTTACTTCTCCTCATACTCTGTTCCCTGCTGTGTCTGTTTTGTTCCTGTGACAAAACGGATACAGTTTTCGCGGAAAACGACATTGCACCGGCTGATGTCGTCCGCGGATATCCCATCATATTCAAGCAAGTTTACTGCACCGGTGAAAACAACGACACACCGGTGCGTTATTCCTTTATTGAGCTGTATAATACCGGCAGCCGCACCATTTCCCTGGACGGACTGTTCATCGGGTACGCAAAAGGTGACCGTGATAAATACGCACCGTATCCGCTGCCTGAGGGTGCTGAAATTGCACCGCAGTCTTCGTATCTGATTCGCTGTGCGCAGGCAGTCAAAGACACCGGAGAACTGTATCTCGATGCCTGCGAGAAGTTTACGCTTTCTCATTATGACGCAGATCTGCCGAATCTTCGGCTGTCCTCCAAGCGCTGTCGGCTGATTCTGACCAACCGCGCACAAGCCATCAGTCAGTCCGCTCTGTATTCGGGAGAAGTGCTTGCCTATTTCGGTGCATATGCCTCGGATGCGGGAGAGCCTTTTCCGTATCCTGCCAACAGCGACCAGCTGAATAAACACAACGCGATTCTGCGCACAGACGACAACAGCACATGGACAAACGTTGACTATACCGCCGAGTCCTGCCTGACTGTCACCGATTACACGCCCTCCTGGTCAGGCGGCAAGCTGACGGAACTTCCGCTGTCCGCAATCCGGGTCTTTGCGTCCGTGCCCGGCGGACGGTATTCCGATGAGGTGGAAGTGACACTGTCCACCTTGCCCGGTTACGACATTGTGTTCACACGTGACTGCGCCCAAAGTCCGCGCAGTTTTGCATCCTATTCCGGCAATCCGATCCGTATCGGCGACACAACCGCACAGCAGTACGGCTACACCGCATCCCTTCTGATGGACAAATACGGCACCAATGCCAAACCGCGCACCCGTCCGACGATTGCCGCTTCCGTTCTGCGCGCCTGCGTTATGGACGGAGAACACTTTGGTCCGATCATGACGGAAACCTACTTTGTCACAGAAGACATTGACGACTACGATGACATTCTGATGCTCAACATCACCGTCGATCCGGATGATTTCACCGGGGGAAACGGCATTTATGCCACCATCAGCGATGATATTTTTGCCGAACGCAAACCGTGCGGCGGATATATGGAGATTTTTGACACAGGCGGCGAGAACCCCGACGATCATTATGTCCGATTGACCATGAACGGAAATGGCTCACTTGCGTTTTATCAGAAATCCATGCGCGTGTCGGTCCGGGAACCCACCACACCTCAAAGCAGCGGTACCCTCGAATACGATCTCTTTGCAGGAGCCGCACAGGATGCGTCCGGTATCCCAATCACGGCGTTTGATACGTTCGTTCTGCGCAACTCCGGCAATGATGTCTCCTGCGCACATTTCCGGGATGCGCTGATGCATATCCTGTCCTCCCGTCTCAATGCCTGCATTCAGGCATACCGTCCGTCCCTTCTGTTCATCAACGGTGAGCTGTGGGGTCTGTACAACATCCGCGAGCGGTATTCTCCTGACTATTTTCATCGCCATTTCGGAATTGACGAGGAAAACCTCGTTATGCTGGAATCGATCTCACCGCTTCTGACCGGCAGCTGGAACACCAAATATGCGCTCAACGACGGAGAAGCCGGAGACGAGAATGCATTCTACGCGCTTGTCGATTATATTGACAACAATTCCATGAAAGACACAGAACATTTTGCCTGGGTTGAGGAACGGATGGATCTTGACAACTTCATTGACTTCTTCCTTGCAAACTGCTATCTTGCCAACACCGACTGGCCCGGCAACAACATCAAGGTCTGGCGCAATAAAAACCCCGCCGATCCGTCGGGACTGGACACCCGTTGGCGTTGGGTGCTGTCAGACATGGACTTCGGCATCGGTCATTCAACACAGGCAAACCAGCAGATGTTCCATCATGCGCTGACCGAGGATACCGTCTGCGGCAAGCTGATGGTACGTCTGCTCCAAAATCATACCTTCCGTCTTCGTTTTGCTGACCGCGCCTGTGCGCTGGTCAATGATGTCTACGTCACGGAACCGATGCGGGATGAACTCTACCGCATGGCAGACAGAATTGCGCCATATATTGAGCTTAACTTCAACCGATGGCGCGGCGACGGCGGATCCATGGATCGCTGGGAAGAGCATATCCGCATGGCAGACCGCTTTCTTGCCGGCCGCACCTCCCACTTTATCCGCGAGCTTGAGGAGATGCTGAATGTAACCGTTGACCGATTTGAATGTGATGACGGCGGTCATGCGCAGGTCTATCTGTCCACAGAACCGGCTTCAGGCGGTGACAGCGCCCACTGTCTGGCAGACTACGCGGTCGGTGACGCACCAATGTACTTCCGCGATTCTACGGCAATCACACTCCGCGCATATCCGGAGGAGGGCTTCCGCGTGACCGGATTTGTCTGCAAGATCGGACCGCGCGAGGAGACGGTATCCGGTGATACCCTGCGCATCGAGCTGTATGCAAAATGCAGCGTCACAGTCTTAACCGAAAAAATAAATCCATAAAATCAGAACAGGAGAAAACATATGCTTACCATTGGCTGTCATTTATCCGCATCGAACGGCTACCTTGCCATGGCTCGTGAATCGGTCCGCATCGGTGCCAATACCTTTCAGTTCTTCACGCGCAATCCCCGCGGCGGTGCCGCAAAGCCCATTGACGAGGGCGACATTTCTGCGTTCCACGATTTCTGCCGCGAAAACGGCATCTCGGTCATTCTCGCCCACGCACCTTACACACTCAATGCGGCCGCGGCAGATCCCAAGGTTCTGGAATTCTGCGAAAACACCATGCGCGACGACCTGCGCCGCATGGAATACACCCCCGGCAACCTGTACAACTTCCATCCCGGCAGTCACGTCAAACAGGGTACGGAAAAAGGCATCGAACTGATTGCTGACATGCTCAACCGCGTACTGACGCCCGACCAGACCACAACCGTTCTTCTGGAAACGATGGCAGGAAAAGGCAGTGAGGTCGGACGCACCTTTGAGGAACTGCGTGCCATCATCGACCGTGTCGAGCTGTCCGATAAACTCGGTGTCTGCATGGATACCTGTCACGTCTCCGACGGCGGCTACGATATCATTGGCGATCTGGACGGCGTTCTGCGTGAATTTGACCGTGTCATCGGTCTTGACCGCCTGCGTGCCATGCACATCAACGATTCCATGAATCCGCCTGCCGCACACAAGGACCGTCATGCGCGCATCGGTGAAGGACACATCGGCCGTGACACCATTGTCCGTGTCATCAATCATCCTCTGCTCTGCCATCTTCCCTTCTATCTGGAAACGCCGCAGGAGACCAACGACGGGTATGCTGCTGAAATCGCCATGCTCCGCGAGGCATATATCCACGCATGACACCGATCCCAACACCAATTCTGGATGATCTGCTGTCCGCCTTCGGAATTGCACCGCGCACCGCCACACCGGTAAATGGCGGTTATCTGAACCAGAAATGGAAAATCGATGCCGCCGGACAATCCTACCTGCTCAAGCAGTTCAGCACGGTCCGTTATTCCTCGTCCAATCTCAATCGCATTGAAGCAGCCTTGCAGCGGCAGAAATATCTGTACGCTTGCGGTGTTTGCTGTCCGCGTGTCTACAACAGCAACGGGACAATTCTGCGCCGTATCCGATCAGAACCATACGGGGAGATCACCTACATGGTGATGTCCTATGAAGCAGGCAGCATGCCGACACCGGATACCGTGTCTGCGGCACAGATGACATCACTCGGGGAACAGTGCGGACATATGCATCATGCACTTTCTGTACTCGATCCGACAACCGATCACCATTACCCGCTGACGAGCGCCGACGCAGTTTGCAGGCTTGCCGGTCACATGGAAAAGCTGTCCGGATTTGACGACTATCAGATTCCGCCGGGACTCGATGCCATTCTCTCAACACTGGACATCCGATTCTTTGACCGAATGCCGCGCCAGCTCTGCCATGAGGATTTTTCCGGTGACAATCTGCTGTTTCGCGGCAATACTGCCGTGATTCTCGACTTTGACCGGGGGCAATACTCCTTTCCTCTGCACGATGTAGGACGTGCTCTGCTCTCCCTTGCGTTTGACGGAGTACAGCTTCGTCTGCCGCTGGTCCGTGCTTTTGCCGACGGCTACCGACGGTATGTACCGCTGTCCGATGACGATCTGGCAGATGCTCTGCGTATCACCTTTGCCTGTGAATTTCCGTGGTGGGTGCATCCCGATTATGAAACCATGGATAACCCCAAAATCCGACGTTTCGTCAATGAAATGTATTATCTGATCCGCGTCTGGGGGGATCTCCCAACGATCGTACAAGGAGCCTGAACCCATGCTCACCTCGCTCTATCAAATTATTGAAATCATCGCTGTCTGTTCTGCTGCTGTCACCGGCGTGCTTGCCGCATCGGCTGTCCGTGCGGACATCTTCGGTGCCATGGTACTCGGCTGTACCACGGCATTCGGCGGCGGTATCCTCCGCGACCTTCTGCTGGGTGTCACACCGCCTGCCGCACTGCGCAATCCGCTGATGCTGATTCTTGCCGCCGCAGTCTCGCTCACCGTCTTTGCGCTCGAATATGCTTTTGGCGACAAAGCCGCCGGAGAAGTGGTTGCGCGGGAAAGCTCGCGCCACGAACAGATTATGAATATGGTCGACGCGCTCAGTCTGTCGATGTTCGTCATTGTCGGTATCGACGCGGCTATGGCGGCAGGCTATGCGGAAAACGCATTTCTGACAGTATTTGTCGGTGTCGTCACCGGTGTCGGCGGCGGTCTTCTGCGCGATATCATGATCCGCCGCGTTCCGGTCATCCTGCAAAAGCGTATTTATGCACTTGCCGCCATTCTCGGCGCGATACTGGATGTGTATCTGACACGCTTTGGATTATCACAGGAGCTGTCTGCGGCTGCGGCTGTTTGTTTCATTCTGCTGATCCGTTATCTTTCCGTTCATTTCCGCTGGAACCTTCCGCGGTATCCGAAATACTAACATTTTTCTGAAAAGGAGATTTCACCATGCCGTTTATCCGTACCACCACCAACTGTTCCGTATCCAAATCCACCGCTGACAAAATCACAGCCGCGTGCGGTCAGGCCATTCCCCTGCTCCGCGGCAAAACTGAAGACTGGCTCATGGTCGAGGTTACAGGCGAGAAGCATCTATATTTCAAAGGCTCTGACGCGCCGTGTGCCATCGCCGAAGTCCAGATCTACGGCAAGGGCAATCCTGCCGAGCTTGACAACCTCACCGACGCTTTGACAAAGATTCTGTCCGTCTCCCTGAATGTCCCCTCTGACCGCATTTATGTCCGGTATGAAGAAGTGGCATACTGGGGCTGGAATGGATCGAATTTCTGATCCGCCCAAACAGCAAAGTCTCCCGATCTCCGCAGCCCTGCGGTTCGGGAGACTTTTTCCGTCTGTCATCTCTTGGATTCCATTTTCTGTTCTGCAATCATTTCGGAAGTTCTTCACACATATCCGATCATCTGACCTGCCGCACACCATACCGCATGATCGTGCTGCAGCGGGATATACTATTGGATACACCCGAAAAAACATGTACGAAAAATCGTTTTCCGCGCAGATGCTGCCGCCGCAGAAAGGAATTGCATGAACAAAAACAAACACCATCAGTTTCACCGTGACTTCGTCCCTCTGGTGCGGGACATCCTGCAAACCGAAGAATTCCGGAATATGAAGAACTACAAACATCATATACGGGGAAATCTGTATGACCATTCGGTCAAAACGGCGTATCTCTGTTACCGGCACCACCGCCGTTTCCGTCTGAAGTCTGACATCGGCGAGGTGGTCCGCGGCGCACTTCTGCATGATTTTTATCTTTATGATCTGCACGACAAAAGCACCAGGCGGAAATTCCACTGGTTTCGCCACCCGGAGAAAGCACTTCAGAATGCACTCAGAAAGTATCCTGATCTGACGCCTTCCCAACGTGATATGATCCGCCGTCATATGTTCCCGCTGACACCGATCCCGCCGCGTACAAAAGCGGGATGGCTTATCTGCTTTTATGACAAGGTTGCCGCTGTCAGTGACCGCTTCGGCAGACAAATACCGGATTCCATTTCCGAGGATAAACGGTAGCCGCAGACACGCGCATACAGAAAGGCACGGACGTTTTTGCGTCACCCGTGCCTTGCATGGCATATTCCGGATAAGATCTGGAATCACGTCCCGGCATACATCCAACAACAGCGGTTGGAGGTATCCGATTATTTGACCGTAAGCTGATCGCCTTTGTCTTCAATCTCCACAAAGAAGGGATGTTCATGACCCGATGCATTGGGGGAATGGAAGGTTAAGAACCGTTTGTCGTCCGCGGTGCTGAAAATCATACCGTGACCGCCGTCCTTGGTGTAAAGCGGCGGAAGATGCGTAAAATCGGTTCCCAGTTTTCCATCAGCAAACTTGACAGACAGCTCGACATATGCGCCGTCGATGAAGGAAGACCAGATCATAAACAGCGCACCAGTCTCAGAACGGTACATGAACGGACCGTCCGTGACATAATGATCTTCGCCGTTCATCGGATATTTGCTGACCCAGCTGCAATCGGATGCGTGGAACAGCAGGACAGGCTCTCCCACAGGACGCTTCAGATCATCGCTCAGTTCCACATAGCAGATGGTCCCGTTCAGAATCTGCATATGCTCATGACAGAACACAAGATACGGCTTGCCCTCGGGGCTGACATACAGCGTTCCGTCCAGACATTCCCATTCCACCGGTGTCAGCTCACGGTCGCCGTGCGGTGCAAACGGGCCGAGCGGGCTGTCTGCCTTCAGGACAAACGTACCGTGCAGACCGCATTCACGGGAGAAGGTTGCAAACATATAATATGCGCCCCGGTAAATGTGTACCTCCGGTGCCCAGTTGACACCGATGTTCATGCCGTATGCGGCAGAATCGAAGCACGGAATCGGATCGCTCCAGGTTTCCAGGTCGGTGGAGGTATAGACATCAAACCCGCCGGTATGATTGCCAAAGTTTGCCGCACGGGTACCGTACATGTAATAGATGCCGTCCAAATAGATGACATACGGGTCGCGGATGTTGATTTCTGAACATTTCATAGTGAAATTCCTTTCTTTGTTTGCAAATTTTTGTTTTCAAATCATATGTAAATCGGCGTTTTCATTTGCCTGCAATGCCAGACGTCTGTATGCGCCGAAGAACGTATCTAAATGATGGTCTGTCATAAAATAAAAAGCACCTTGATTCCGTTCTCTGCATTTTGCATGATATGCGAGGACTCTCAGCATATGTAACGCGGCAAAACAATAGATTGCTTTTTTCTCGTTTTCATTCATGGAACGAATGCTTTGATAGCCGTCAAGCACAGATATCCAAAGCGATTTCTGATCAATCTGATTATCCAGAAAAGACAAATTCGCCAGCAGAACACCAAGATCGTAGACAAAATACCCCTGTCCCATACAGTCAAAGTCAAACAGCACAGGCTGCTCGCCGTGAAAGAAAAAATTATTCGGCTGTACATCACCATGACAAAAGCCGGTGACATCCCCGGACTTTGAAAGCAAAGAATCAACCGATGACCACAGTGTTTTCGCGGTTTTATCCAGAAAGTCAAGATCATCCGGACGGTGTTTCAAAAACGGATGCAGCAGCGTTGTTGGTTCATCAACGAGCATGATATCATTGATGTATGGTCTGACGGAATGCTGCTGAAAGGTTCGTGAAGCGGTATGCATCCGGGCGAGCAGGATACCGAGATTCTTCATCCTGGCATCAGCATCGCCTTGGGGCGAATTCTCGATACCGCGAAACAGCACCGCCTGCCGCATACCTTCCGGTGCCGAAAGCTCAGCAACATAAGATCCATCTTTACACGGAATCGGCTCTACGACCGACAGTCCGTGTATCCGGAGGTGTTCGATCAATCGAATCTCCTCATCGATTTGCTCTGTATGATATACATAGCGCAATGAGATACGCAGAAAATACACAGATTCCGGTGTCGAAATCTGATAGATATCGTTCAATCCGGTTTTGAAAAAGACACACGTGCTGTCTGTTGGCAAATCATAACGACACTTTCATTCATCCAAAAGAGATATCGGTGAAAATTGTGAATAGTTTACCTGTATGGAACCCATATCATTCTCCTTTCGCCGCATTGTCAGGTAGCACTGTCTGCCGATTGTCCGTGTCAAGTCCGGCTTTTTTCTTTACCATGGGCAATCTTCGCGTAAACGGTTCCAATGATAGCGAACCTCCGGAGCAGAGATTTTCATGATACATTCCTGACGGTACGGCTTTTTGTCAAATTTCAATTCACATTCAACAATTCTGGTATTCCAATCACGATACTGATACAGAAATTCCAGTTGGTATGTTCCGGTGTTGATTTTCTGTATCAATTCCTGTATGGACCACTCCACTCTGACGGTCTGCCGAAAACAGGTTCTGCGGAACACATAGACCGTCACATCATAGTCCCCGCCGTCCTCGAGGATATATTCCACCCGGGAAGCATCGGTTCTGACCATTTTCGACAATGGACTGTCGGGGTGATCGGGCGAGACCCAAAAGCCATCCTCAAATGCAAACACCAATGTTCCGTTTTCAAAATATGCATGACCGGCCACGCAATCGTGTAATGAAAGATATGTTTCGTCTTTGTCGCAATGTGAGAAATTCATTGACAGATCACCTCATCCCAAGCAAACCCGCATCTCAAAATCCGCTGCCATTCATCCATGGGATCAAAATGGTCTGCCCACAGCTTATAAACATATCCTGCGTCGCTGGGATCATAGCAGTCGTGATAAACATATTGCGGTTTTGTCATATTATGCGTTCTCCTTCGCTGTATTCATGGAGGCGATGAATATTCTTTTGAGCTCCAAGCAATCGTTCAACAGCGACTTGCCCATTTCCGCAGTTATGTACTCTGACATTGTAAGGAGTTTCAGCCAATATTCCGTCTCGGCAGTTTCCTTTAACGCTAAGTTATTATATCATAAACCAACGAATTTTGCAATATAAAGCCATAAGCTTTTCTTTCAATGGAAAAAATCTGAGTGAACGATTCATTTTTCATCATCGAAGCGGCAGGAGGACTCGATACCCGCCGGGGAATCGCTTCTGCGCTTCCCCAAAAGAATCCCTGTCGGGATTCTTTCTGTCGTGCGTTGTACAATCTCATCTTCTCCAGAGATAAAAAAAGAACCACCTGCGGTGGTTCTTTTTTATGGCAGGGGCAGGAGGACTCGAACCCGCGACCCACGGTTTTGGAGACCGGTACTCTACCAACTGAGCTATACCCCTGTATATACCTGTTCGTTTGGGAACAGGTGGCGCGCCATGCAGGATTCGAACCTGCGACCTACCGGTTCGTAGCCGGGCACTCTATCCACTGAGCTAATGGCGCAT
>SVRM01000164.1 GCA_015064785.1 Oscillospiraceae bacterium | reverse complement strand
AACCGTCGTATGGCTGACATTGAAATTCGCGGCTGTAAAACCAATTGTGCGGGCGGTTTCCGCATTTCCAGCGGCAAGCGTGTACTGATCGAAGACTGTGTGTTTCAAACATCCGCATTCTCCGTTCTGTTCTCGGGAGATATGAACTACTGGTACGAAAACACCGGTGTCAGGGATGTTACCATTCAGAACTGTACATTCGACCATTGCGGCTGTCCTGTGGAAACCGGATGTGGATTCCAGCCGACCGAAAAAGCGCCGTTTTATCATGAAAATATCCGCTTTATCAACAATACTGTGATCGCTCCGGTACGTGCGGCGGCGGTGCTTGATAACGTCAACTGCGTCGAAATCAGCGGAAATACGATTACGGGTCTGCGTGACGGACAGCTCCCCGTAATTCTGCAGAATTGCAGTCATATCACAGTTGAATGATCGATGTGCATGCAAAAAACAAGGAGAATGCCCTATGAAAATTACATGGCTTGGACAGGCAGGTCTTTTATTTGAAACAGACAGTCATACCGTTATGATCGATCCGTATCTTTCCGACAGTGTCGGTGTTCAGAACCCGAAGTGCCGCCGCCGTGTTCCCGTTGCCCCCTTTGTCTGGGACATTAAACCGGACATCATGATCTTCACGCACAATCATCTTGACCACTATGACCCGGAAACAGTATCTCATTTTCTGACGGCGGAAACAGAGATCACCGTTCTGGCACCGGTTTCTGTCTGGAATGAAGTTCGCAAAATCGGTGGGGCAAACAATTATGTCTGCTTTAACCGCTGCACAGAGTGGACAGAGAATCATCTTCGGTTTACGGCAGTTCCTGCCGAGCACAGCGATCCCGATGCCATCGGTGTTGTCATCGATGATCTGCATGACGGGAAAACCTATTACATCACCGGCGACACGCTGTACAACAAAAAGATTTTCCCGTATCTGCCCGAGCACATCGACGCGGTGTTTCTACCCATCAACGGTGTTGGCAACAACATGAACATGACCGATGCCGCGCGGTTTGCCCATGCCATCGGCGCAAAACACGCCGTACCGCTGCACTGGGGACTGTTCGACGGTCTGAACGGTGCGGATTTTCCGTTTGAGAACAGGATCGTCCCCGAATTTTTCCGCGAAATCAAACTACCGTAAAGGAGTAATTGACTATGAAAGTCACAGACTTAAAACCCTTTGTCGTTGACTGCTTCCGCACCAACTGGGTCTTTGTCAAGGTCTATACCGACGAGGGCATCGACGGTGTGGGAGAAGCAACACTGGAATACAAAGAAGCCGCATTGCTCGGCGCGGTACAGCATATCAAGGAATATCTTGTCGGCAAAAATCCGCTCGACATTGAACGCCACTTCCATGACATCTACCGCGATGCGTACTGGCGCGGAGGAGCTGTGCTGATGAGTGCGCTGTCGGCGGTGGAGATGGCACTGTGGGACATCCTTGGCAAGTCGCTCGGCGTACCAGTGTATCAGCTGCTTGGCGGACGAGCAAACGACAAGGTGCGCATCTACGTCAACGGCTGGTTCTCCGGCGCGAAAACACCTGCGGAATTCGGTGCAAAGGCAAAGGCGGCAATGGAGCGCGGGGTGACGGCACTGAAATGGGACCCGTTTGGAAAAGCATATCTGACGCTGTCCAATGCCGAGCTTGACCGTGCGATGGAATGTGTTGCGGCAGTACGTGATGCTGTTGGAAACCGTGTTGACCTGCTGATCGAGGGACACGGACGCTTTGACGTGCCAACCGGCATCCGCATTGCAAAGGAACTCGAGCAGTTCCGTCCGATGTGGTTTGAGGAACCGACGCCGCCCGACAATCTGGAAGCACTGAAAGCCGTGCGCGATAAGTCTCCCGTGCCGATTTCCGCAGGAGAACGCCTTTACACGCTGAAGGACTACAAGGACCTGTTTGAGATGCGTGCGGCGGACTACATTCAGCCGGATATCTCCCATGCCGGCGGTATCATGGAGTTGAAGAAGATCGCGGCTGTGGCAGATACCTACTATATTCCGTTTGCGCCGCACAATCCGTCGGGACCTGTTGCAAACGCGGCAACACTCCAGCTTGCAGCTTGCTGTCCGAACTTCAATATTCTGGAAATCATGTATTCCGACGTGACCTGGCGTGCTGACGTGACCAATGAAGACCTGCATTACGAGGACGGTTATATCACGATTCCCGATAAGCCGGGGTTGGGTATCGAGAACAATGAGGAGGAGTGCTTGAAACACCCGTATCAGGTGCATACGCTCCGCCATTATACCGGGGCTTTGACGGATATCCGTCCGCCGGAAACCGCGTTTTATTTTTGAAGATCAATGACATTCAACTAGCGGGCGATTCATGAATCGCCCCTACCATCCTATTTGAAAAGGAAATCTATCATGAATCAATCCGTATTTGTCACCGGTGCGACGAACGGCACCGGATATGCAATCGCAAACCGTTATGCACGGGAAGGCTACGACGTGTTTGTCACCTCCCGCGACGGAGAACGTGCGCAGGCTGCCGCTGACCGCATTGCCGCAGAACACGGTGTATTTGCAAAGGGCTTTGCGCTTGACATCCGCGATGAGGCGCGTGTCATCGAAATTTTCAATGAAATTGATACCCTCGACCGCTTTGTCGAAACGGTTGTCCTCAATGCGGCGGATCTCGGCTTTGGCAAAGACCCCGCAAAAGGACTTGACTTTT
Source organism: Oscillospiraceae bacterium (assembly GCA_015064785.1). Taxonomy (GTDB): domain Bacteria; phylum Bacillota; class Clostridia; order Oscillospirales; family CAG-272; genus RGIG3925. The sequence continues at coordinate 1,365 of SVRM01000164.1, read as the reverse complement.
TTGAACAGACCACCGAGGAATTTTCCCGCGTGTTTGAGACGAACCTCGTCTGGAACTTTACCATCGTCCGTCAGGCGGCGCTCCGTATGCGCGAGCACGGAAAAGGTGCGGTCGTCTTCATCGGCTCGAACACCGCCTACCGTGCCATTCCCAATCGCGCCGCTTATTGTGCATCCAAGGGCGGCATGATTGCAATGGCGAAAGCATTTGCCGTTGATCTCGGTCCGTATGGCATCCGTGTCAACATTGTACTTCCGGGCACGATCAAGACTGACCGTTGGATGGCGATGGGCGACAAGCAGATTGTCAACGGTGAGCTGACGCCCATCGGCGATATCTCCGACTTTGAGGACATTGCCAACGCCGCATGGTATCTCGGCTCTGACGAATCGAAAAACGTCACGGGTGCGGAGATCATCGTGGATGGCGGCATGAGCTGTCAGTTGTATCCGACAAAGCTCAACACATGGAAGAAGATCGCCATGCATAACAAGGATGTTCAGTAACCATGAAATCATCTGAACAGTGGAATTTGAAAACGGAAGCTGCCTGATTCTGGCGACTTCCGTTTTATATGTGTTTTTGTACAACTGCAGTGTCATTCCTGCACCGGGTAAAGGAGCGATTTCTGATTACTTCCTCTTCACATTCTGCAGGTATACCAACCGTCATCAATCCTTCCCTTATGTCGGCAATGCAGCAAGTGATGAGGCGCATTACCGGGATGCCTGTCTTCTCAAGGAAATGGGAGTCAATTTTGTCCGACTCAGCCACTACCCGCAATCAGAGAGTTTCCTTTCTGCCTGTGATGAAGTTGTCATTATGCCGAGCTGCTGACAAAAAAGAAAGCGGCATATTCGGAATACCGTACTGCCCGTGAGGAAATGAAGGAACTTCTGCTTCACAAATCGAACATTGATCGGATGCTGGAAAAGGAGGAAACGACGCATGACGGACAAAAGAAAAAGCATGAACGCCAGTAACGCTCATGCTTATAAACTCCGCAGGAGTGTAGACGCAGATTTATCTGCGATCAAAGGGGTTTCAGGGGATGCTTCCCCTGACAAGTTTTGACTATGGAGCGCCATAGTCCCTGCTTGCGGACTTAATCTCTTGAGTCAAAACAATGTAACAAACGTCATGATATAATCAATCATTTCCTCCGGCGTTTCCTTCATTCCGCTGTCCATCCATTTCTTGGCGATATTATTGATAAGGCCCAGTTTCCCGAACGCAGAATATTTATCCCGCAGTGTCGCATTCGGCAGTTCAGATTCCCGTATGCGCATCCGGTTGTCCATCCGCGAAAACAGAACCGATACATTCTGTGAGCTGACCGCAGCGATTTTTTTCTGATTCCGGACA
>SVRM01000043.1 GCA_015064785.1 Oscillospiraceae bacterium | reverse complement strand
ACGTATCATTTCGATTTCTGTTGAAAACGGAAAATGGGACGAACGCTCCGAGGAAAGAGAACAAGCGCTCATTGACACACTGCGCGAAAAGCTCACGACACATCCTGCGGCACTGGAAGCCTTCTGCTCGCTGCCGCCGTCAACACAGCTTGCCGAGGCGCGGTGGTATCAGAACTACAAATCTGAGGAACGCAGAGAAGCCACATTCCGTGAAATCGTGGAAAAGCTGGAACAAGGTAACACGAAAATCAAAATGTGATCATCACTTTCATACAAAAACACCGCAGTCCGGAAGACAAAATCCGTACTGCGGTGTCATTTTTTTCAATCAAAAATCGTTATTCATTCGGATCGATAAATCCGGCATAGCTCTTGAGGTAATCAATGCCGCTCCACAGCGTCATGATGCCCATGAAGCAGACGGTGATCCACGATGCAATGCTGCCGTTCCAGATGATCGGCTCGATGATCATCACAAGGATTGCGACGATCTGCGACACGGTCTTGACCTTGCCGAGCCAGCTTGCGGCAACGACAATCTTCTGCTCGGACGATGCGACAAGCAGACGCAGGGACGTGATGGCAAGCTCACGCAGAATGACGACCAGCGTCACCCAGACGAGCACCGCACGCACCGATGCATACATATCGGACGCGCACATCACAACGAGCATACCGATGACCATAAACTTGTCAGCCAGCGGATCCATAAACTTGCCGAAGTTGGTGATCAGATTGTACTTTCTCGCAATTTTGCCGTCGAGCATATCGGTCAGCGCCGTCAGCACAAACAGCACAGCCGCAATGATCCGTGCGACGGTTTCCCCGCCGATCGGATACAGAATGAATACCATTGCAACCGGTGCCATGATGACACGCAGAAGCGTCAGCTTATTCGGTAAATTCATAACCTTTCCTCACTTTCCCATCGGTTCAGCGATTTCCCTGTACTGCCGCGCCGACCAGATCATAGTCGTCATAGCAGTCGGAAATCTTGACAAGGACAAACTGTCCCTCCTTGAAGCGGGTCTTGCCAAGCTCGTTGGAGAAAAACACCTTGCCGTCGATGTCATATGCATCGGCATAGGTTCTGCCGAAATAGTTTTCGGAAACAGGGTCAAAGCCCTCGACCATGACGGTGACGATCTTGCCGACCATCGCTTCCGCCTTCGCACGGCTTCTGTCCGCCTGCTCACGCATCAGAATATCAAGGCGGTCCTGCTTGACCTGCTCGTCAATCTGATCTTCAAAGTCGTAAGCCGGCGTATCCTCCTCGCGGGAATATGCAAACACGCCGACGCGGTCGAAGTCGAGCTTCTTTGCGCCCTCACAGAGGATCGTGAAGTCCTCCTCCGTCTCCCCCGGGAAGCCGACAATGAAGGTAGAGCGGATGACCATGCCCGGCACGGTACGCAGACGCGCAACGGCATCCTCAATGGTTTCCCGATTGCCCTTGCGGTTCATGCGGCGCAGAATCTTGTCGGAGAGGTGCTGTACCGGCAGATCGATATACTTGACAAGCCGTGCATTGGTGCGGAACTCCTCAACCAGCGCGTCGGAAATCTTATCGGGATAGCAGTAGAGAATGCGGATCCACGGAATGTTCGTCTCCGCGGTGATCTTCTGAATCAGCGCAACGAGCTTATCTTCACCGTAGATGTCACGTCCGTAAGCCGTGGTATCCTGCGCGATGAGAACGAGTTCTCTTGCGCCGATGTTCTCCATATCCTTTGCCTCTGCAATCAGCTCCTCCATCGGACGGGAATGCAGTCTGCCGCGGATACCGGGGATGGCACAGTAGGTACAGCGGTTGTCGCAGCCCTCGGCGATCTTCAGATACGCAAGGTATTCCGGTGTGGTGACAACACGGTCGCACGCGGTTTCCATTTTTGCGATGTCCTCAAAGGAGGCATACTGACGCTTGCGCTCAACGGCTTCAATGGCGTCGACGATTTTATGCAGCGAACCGACACCGATCAGCGCATCGACCTCGGGCAGCTCCTCAAAGACCTGCTCGCGGTAACGCTGTGCCAGACAGCCGGTCACGATGATACCCTTTAAGTTTGCATTCTTTTTCAGCCATGCTTCATCGAGGATGTTGTCAATGGCTTCCTGCTTTGCGCTTTCGATAAAAGCGCAGGTATTGATGATGACAATATCGGCTTCTGTGTCATCAGGCGTGATTTCGTATCCCGCCTTGACCACATCTGCCAGCATGACCTCGGTGTCCACCTGATTTTTCGGACAGCCGAGGGAAATAAATCCGATTTTCGATTTCTTTTTCATGTTTATACTGCTTTCTATTTGAATTGGGAATTTTGTTTTTTCATGGATGATCACGGTTCGACAGTTATTCCGGCGGTGCGCACGCCGCGTCTTAGCCTTCCCCGATTTGGGAGGAGTGACGAAGAATGCGGAGCTTTCTTCCGAAGACGGCTAAGCCATCTTCTATGGATACGAGTCGTTCTTTTGTTGCTTTTCGTTTAATATGATGTTCTGAATTACAGAAAAACAAATCACGCATGCATCATGTTGTCATGCGCTGTACAGCCTTGCTGCCGTGCTGACGACTCATCCGTCTTTCGATAAAAATGCTGTCGCATTTTCACCGAAATCCACCTTCTCTTACCAGAGAAGGCTTGGACACGCAATCTGCCGTCACGTTATCCGTCAACCGCAACATCGTTAAAAACGCTTTATAAATCTTCCTCAAAATCGTCCACGGTATCCATCTGCACCGCTTTCAGCGCACGGTTGATCTCATCCATGGAAAACCCGTATCGCAGGAGGGCGGACACGTGCTTTTTCTTCTTTTCGGGCGTGGAAAAGGCATCGGCACCGAGCTTTTTCACCCGTTCCGTGACAGCCGCATCAAAATCCAGTGCTGCCGCGGTTTCCTCAAATACCGACTTCACCGCATCATCGGAAAATCCCTTGTTGAAAATCTCCTGACGGATGCGGCGCAGACCGTATTTTTTTCTTTCACACAGCTGCTCCATCAGCCGGCGCAGCTGCTCTTCTTCGTTGATATACCGTTTCTCGACGCAGAAGCGGACCGCCTCCGCCGCAGCTTCTCTGGAAAATCCCTTCTGTCTGAGCTTATCGCCGAGCTTTCTCGCCGTATTGTCGCCGAATGCCAGAAACGACACCGCTTTGACGGCAGCCGCCGAGCATTCCTCTGCAAATTCCAGCGCTTCAAATTTTTCGGCACCGAGAAAATCACCGATGGCAGGCGGCATACCGCAGAATACGGGATTCTTCAGAAAATAGCGGAACACGGTGAAGGTTCTGACCTCCTCATGCTGTCCGGTCGACAGCTTCACGGTGATCAGAAACCTGCCGCGGCTCTCCTGCACCTCCTGCACATCCGTGACTGTGATCAAAATCATCGGGCGCAGGCTCAGTCACCGTCGATGTCGGTGAGCTTGATGGAGAAATCGCTGTCTTCGTCTTCGTCTTCTTCGGTCAGATCGAATGCTTCGTCTTCATCCTCATCGTCGTAATCGTTTTCCTCGCGGAACAGATCCTCATTCTTCATGCTCTTGATCTTATCCTCGATTTCCTTCATCAGCGCGGGATTGTCCTCAATGTACTTGCGTGCATTTTCCTTGCCCTGACCGATGCGTTCGCCGTTATAGGAGAACCAGGAGCCGCTCTTCTGAACAATTTCCAGTGCTGTTGCGATCTCGATGATCTCGGACGACTTGGATATGCCTTTTCCGTACAGAATATCGAATTCCGCGATCCTAAAGGGCGGTGCGACCTTATTCTTGACGATCTTGACCTTGACATGGTTGCCGTAGGCTTCGTCGCCGTTCTTCAGGTTTTCTGTCTTTCTGACGTCCATTCTGACCGACGCATAGAATTTCAGTGCCTTACCGCCGGTGGTAACCTCAGGATTGCCGTACATGACGCCGACCTTTTCTCTGAGCTGGTTGATGAAGATGACGACGCAGTTGGTCTTTGCGATTGCGCCTGCGAGCTTACGGAGCGCCTGGCTCATCAGTCTTGCCTGCAAGCCGACATGGGATGCGCCCATATCGCCGTCGATTTCCTGCTGCGGAACGAGTGCCGCGACCGAGTCGACGACAACGACGTCGATGGCGCCGGAGCGGACGAGGGCATCGGTGATTTCCAGTGCATCCTCACCGCAGTCGGGCTGGGAAACAAGCAGGTCATTGATATTGACGCCGAGCGCCTTTGCATACAAGGGGTCGAGCGCGTGTTCCGCGTCGATGAATGCCGCCTCGCCGCCCATCTTCTGGGTTTCGGCGATGATATGCAGGGCAACGGTCGTCTTACCGGAGGATTCCGGACCGTAGATTTCGACGATACGTCCTCTCGGAACACCACCGATGCCAAGTGCCAGGTCCAGCGTCAGGGAACCGGTCGGAATCGCCTGTACATTCATATTGACATTGTCGCCAAGACGCATGATGCTGCCCGCACCCTTTGCCTTTTTGATCTGGGAAATCGCGGTGTCCAGTGCTTTTCTTTTTTCGTCGGGATTTTCAATCGCGGTGACGCTTTCCGGTTTTTTGCTCTTTGTTGCCATTCTATTGTACTCCTCTTATTCAGATTGTTATTCTTTTAAGAAAATTCATTACAGTGGTCGGTTCAAATCAGGAACATTTATTCCTATGACACCATTATACTGCATTTTTGCGTATCATGCAAGAGGTATTCGGAAATTGCTTCTTTTTTTACAATTCTTTCATGTTTTGTTCGGCGATATTGCAAAAAATCAAATATCGTCGCCGTCCTCGTCCGCATCCATCTCAAGCAGCTCAATTTCTTCCTCAAATGCCGCATTTTCAGGCATTTCGGGAAGCTCTGCATCGTCGGCGATCAGCGCGGCGCTCTGTTCTGCATCCTTTGCCGCCTGTTCCTCATCGCACACAGCCGCAAAGTTGACCACATGTGCACCGTCGGTCATACGCATGACGATAACGCCCTGCGACGGTCTGCCGCAGACACGGATTTCAGAAACAGGTGTACGGATCATTGTACCCTCGTTTGTAATCATCATGACGTCGTCGTCCGGCGAAACTGCCGCAATGCCGCAGAGCAGACCGGTCTTTTCGGTGATCGCATGGCAAACGATACCCTTACCGCCTCTGCCGTGCGTCGAATATTCTGCAAACGGCGTCAGCTTGCCGTAGCCGTTTTCGGTGATGGACAGAAGCATGGCATTCTCACGGACAACTGCCGCACCGGTGATATAGTCACCCTCGGCAAGCGTCATGCCGCGGACACCGCGCGCACCGCGTCCCATGACACGCGCCTGAGCCTCGCGGAAGCGGATGGCCTGACCGTTGTGGGAGGCAAGGATCACTTCATCCTCGCCGCCGGTCTTGCAGACGAAGTCGAGCGAGTCGCCATCATCGAGGTCAACCGCAATTTTGCCGCCGCGTCTCTGGTATTCAAACTCCTTGACCGCGACACGCTTGATGACACCGTTTCTTGTTGCCATCATCAGATATTCATTTTCATTGAATGCGGGCAGATCGATGATTGCCGTGACACGTTCGCCATCGGTCAGCTCCAGCACGTTGACGACGCTGGTACCCTTGGCGGTACGTCCTGCCTCGGGAATCTGGTATGCCTTGCGGACATAGACACGTCCGCGGTTGGTGAACATGAGCAGGAATGCGTGGCTGGGCACGATATGGACATCGTCGACCACGTCTTCTTCCTTGGTCGTCATGCCGATGATACCCTTGCCGCCGCGCTTCTGTGCGACGTAGGTATCGGCAGGCTGACGCTTGATATAGCCGGACTGTGTCATCGTGATGACACAGGTATGGCGCTCAATGAGGTCCTCGAGGACAATTTCATTTTCTGCGGCAACGATTTCGGTTCTGCGCTCGTCGGCATATTTGCGCTTGATTTCCAGCATTTCATCCTTGATGATCTGATGAATGCGGCCTTCACTGGACAGAATATCGCGCAGCTCCTTGATGAGTGCTTCCTTTTCCTTCAGTTCATCCTGAATCTTGATGCGTTCAAGACCTGCCAGCTTACCGAGCGTCATATCGACGATCGCCTGTGCCTGCGGATCGGTCAGATTGAATGTATCCATCAGGGCGACCTTTGCGTCGTTGACCGATGCATTGGAACGGATGATGCGGATGACCTCATCGATGTTCTCAATGGCGATCATCTGCCCTTCAAGGATATGGGCGCGGTTGAGTGCCTTATCCAGATCAAAGCGGACACGGCGCTCGATGACCGTTTCCTGGTGCTTGATATAGTGATGCAGAATCTGCGGCAGGGAAAGGCACTTCGGCTCTCCGTTCACCAGCGCAATCATATTGACGGCAAAGGTATCCTGAAGCTGGGTGTATTTATAGAACTGGTTCAGAATGACCTGACCGTTGGCATCGCGGCGGTATTCGATGACGATGCGCATACCGGCACGTCCGGACTCATCGCGCATATCGGTGACACCGTCAATACGCTTATCATTGACAAGATCCGCCATCGACTTGATGAGCATGGACTTGTTGACGGCATACGGAATTTCGGTGATGATGATGCGGTGGTGTTCCTCGTCGATTTCCGCCTTGGAGCGCACCATGACGTGTCCCTTACCGGTTGTATACGCCTGCAGAATGCCCTGGGTACCGTAAATGGTCGCATACGTCGGGAAGTCCGGACCCTTGATATACTGCATGATATCGGAAACCGTCGCCTCCGGATGCTCCATATAATAGATCGTACCGTCGATGACCTCGCCGAGGTTGTGCGGCGGGATATTGGTTGCCATACCGACGGCGATACCGACCGAGCCGTTGACCAGCAGGTTGGGGAAGCGGGCGGGCAGGACATCGGGCTCCTTTAACTTGTTATCGAAGTTCGGGGAGAACGGAACGACGTCCTTTTCGATGTTTTCGAGCATCTCATTGGAGATCTTTGCCATTCTCGCTTCCGTATAACGGTAAGCTGCGGCGCCGTCACCGTCGACGTTGCCGAAGTTGCCGTGACCCTCGATCAGCGGATAGCGCATCGAGAAGTCCTGCGCCATACGGACCATCGTATCGTAAACCGCGACGTCACCGTGCGGATGGTACCGGCCGAGCACGTTACCGACGGTCGTTGCCGATTTGCGGAACGGCTTGTCGGAGGTCAGATGGTCCTCGTACATGGCATACAGAATCCGTCTGTGAACCGGCTTCAGACCGTCTCGGACATCCGGCAGCGCACGCGCGACAATGACGCTCATCGAGTATTCGATGAACGACTTCTTGACCTCGGTATCCATACGGATGGGTACGATTTTCTGATTTTCAAAGATGATTTCCTTTGACAATTCGGGTTTTGCTTTTTTCGCCATTTTTTTAACCTATCCTTTTTCGGCTTCTCACTGCTGTGAATACCGATTATATATCAAGTTTCTCGGCATGAACGAGATCGACAAAGCGCATCATGCCGTTTTTGTCGGGCATCTGGGTTCCGGCAAGCTCGACCTTCGCAGCAGCCGCCGACGAAGCGAAGCACAGCGCGGACTCGATATCGTGTCCGTTCTTTTCGTATGCGAATACAAACGATGCAAGGAACGTATCCCCGGCTCCGGTAAAGCCGCGCAGGGTCACATGCGGTGCATTGACGTAATACGCGCCCTCCTCGCCTGTGAACACCGCACCGTCCGCGCCGAGCGTACACAGCACATTGGTGCCGTACTGCGCCCAGATGCGCCGGGATGCCTTTGCGGCGGCGACTGCCTTTTCCTTTGCGTCACGGCCGGTGATCTCATAGCCGATCAGCTCCGACAGCTCATGGGCATTGGGCTTGATGAGCCATGGGGAGCCTTCCAGTCCGGTCCTCAGCGCCTCGCCGTCCGCGTCGAGAATGAAGCGCACAGGGCTGTCTGCAAACATGGAAATGATCTCACGGTAAAGGCCGCGGTCAAGTCCGCCGGGAATGCTGCCGCCGGCAAAGAGAATGCCATCCTCGCCGCTCCTCTTACACTCCGCAAGAAAGCCTGTCAGCTGCGTTTTCAGTGCGGCGTATTCGCCGTCGAGCATCGGACCGCCTGCCTCATTTGCCTCGGTGCAGACGCCGTCCGCATCGATGAGCTTGATGCACATGCGGGTATCACAGGACGTTTCGACAAATACCGCCCGGATGTCCTCCCGTTCCAAAAGGGAATGCAGCAGTGCGCCCGTTTCGCCGCCGGAAAAGCCGTAGGCGGATGCGCGGATGCCGAGTCTGCGGTAAATGCGCGCGACGTTGATGCCCTTGCCGCCGGCGTTCATCATGGCATACGCGGCGCGGTTCAGTTCCCCCGTCTGAAAGGCACCGTTGAAATACAGGGTTTTATCAATACAGGGATTGAGTGTCAATGTTGCGATTTTCATTGGCAGTCCCCGTTAAATATCGAGATTGGTTGCAAACTTTGCGTTTGCTTCGATGAACGCGCGTCTGGGCTCAACCTTATCGCCCATCAGCACAGAGAAGGTTTCGTCGCACGCCAGCGCGTCTTCGATGTTGACCTTGAGAATCGTTCTGCGCTCAGGGTCCATGGTCGTCTCCCACAGCTGATCGGGGTCCATTTCACCAAGACCCTTATAGCGTTCGGCTTCCGCGTTTCCGCCGAGCTTGGCAATGCATTCGTCGCGCTCCTCATCGGAGAACGCATACAGCTGGTTCTTGCCCTTGTAGACCTTGTAAAGCGGCGGCTGGGCCAAGAAGATATGTCCTTCCTCGATCAGCTTTCTCATATGACGGAAGAAGAACGTCAGCAGCAGAATGCGGATATGCGAGCCGTCGACATCGGCATCGGCCATGATGACGATCTTGCCGTAACGGAGCTTTGTGATATCAAATTCCTCGCCGATGCCGCAGCCAAGCGCCTGAATGATCGGTGTCAGGGAGGGGTTGGAGTAGACCTTGTCAAGGCGGGTCTTCTCGACGTTGAGGACCTTACCGCGCAGCGGCAGGATTGCCTGGAAGCGGGAGTCGCGGCAGTCCTTTGCGGAACCGCCTGCGGAGTCACCCTCTACTAAATACAGCTCTGTCAGCTCGACATTGCGTTCGTGACAGTCTGCGAGCTTGCCGGGCAGCGTGGAGGAGCCGAGGACGCTCTTGCGGCGTGTCTGCTCTCTTGCGCGGCGTGCGGCCTCTCTTGCACGTGCGGCTTCCAGCGACTTTTCGAGAATCGCCTTTGCCGCCGCGGGATTTTCGTCAAAATATTCTTCCAGCTTCTGCTTGACGATGGAATCAACAAAGGTTCTGACCTCGGAGTTGCCGAGCTTTGCCTTTGTCTGGCTTTCAAACTGCGCGTCCGGCAGCTTGACGGATACCACGGCGCAAAGACCTTCGCGTGCATCCTCGCCCTTCAGGTTGTCGTCTGAGGTCTTTAAGATGCCCTTCTTGCGTCCGTAGTCGTTGAAGGCCTTCGTCAGCGCGGACTTGAAGCCTGCGTCATGCGTACCGCCTTCCACCGTCGCCATGTTGTTGGCAAACGTATAAATGGTTTCGGTATAGCTGTCGTTGTACTGAAGCGCGACCTCCGCCGTCATGTCGCCGCGCTCACCGCGGACGTAAATGACATCGGGATGGATGGCATCGGCGTGCTTGGCGGCGTTGAGGTACTCGACAAAGGACCGAAGCCCCCCCTCATAGCACAAATCGTCCTCGATGATCTCCTCACCGCGCAGATCGTGCAGGCGGATGCGGACACCGGCATTGAGGAACGCCTGCTCACGCATTCTGCCGAGAATCGTCTCATAGTTGAAATGCACGGTTTCAAAAATCTCCGCGTCGGGCTTGAAGCGCACATACAGACCGTGCCGGCCGTCAGACGGACCTTCACACTTGAACGGGACATCGACCTTGCCGCGGACAAAACGCTCGGTATAGCGCATTCCCTCGTTGCAGTTTTCGAGCTCCACCCATTCGGACAGCGCGTTGACAACAGACGCGCCGACGCCGTGCAGACCGCCGGAGATCTTATAGCCGGAGCCGCCGAACTTACCGCCCGCGTGCAGGACGGTAAAGACGACCTCCAGTGTCGGGATGCCCATCTTCTGGTGGATACCGCCGGGAACGCCGCGTCCGTCGTCCTGAACGGCAACACTGCCGTCGGGCAGGAACGTCACGTCGATGGTGGTACAGGCGCCAGCCATAGCCTCGTCGATGGCATTGTCCACAATCTCATAAACGAGGTGGTGAAGCCCTCCCTCCGAGGTCGTACCGATATACATACCGGGACGCTTTCTGACCGCCTCCAGACCTTCCAGAACCTGTATTTGGTTATCGTCGTATACGGGAGTTTTGATTTCTTCAGACATTGCGATTCTATCCTTTTCTTTTTTTGCTTGGTGATTGATATCGGGGTAACATGATTTTTTAATTTCAACCGAAACCGCCATCCGTTTCTTAATGGAATCCGCCCTCGCGTCCAACCAGTGTGGACGGTGAAAACTGCGAAAGCACGACTTCGGTTTCCGCCGGTTCTTTTTCTTTGTTTCCTTGCTTTGACAGCCGCGTTTGGGCGATGACAACAAACGATTTCGGCAGCTCATCGCCTGCGATGCTGACCTCACCGCGCTTCTGCGCTGTGTTCAGAAATTTCTTTGTCACAGGAGACACGGTCGCGGTATCCATATCGAAGATGCCGAGGATGCGCTCCGTCGGCACGGACACACCGGAACCGAGGGACAACCGCCGCCAGCGCTCCGACATGCCACCCGCCTCACAGGAAAACAGCCGCTTCATTCCACTGCCGCCTCCTGTTCCTCCTGCCCCTGTCCGGGATGCAGTACGGGACATGCCATTTCATAGCAGCCCTCGTCGACATGAATCATATTGACATCCATGCCGGAGAACAGCGACTCGTTGCAGGAGGTCATAATGACCTGCCGTCCGCCGAGGCGCTGCATCAGATACTGCTGCCGTCCGGTGTCCAGCTCACTCAACACATCGTCAAAGAGGAACACGGGATATTCTCCCGTCGCCGCCCGGGAAAGCTCTCCCTCGCCCAGCTTCATGGCAAGGGCAATCGAGCGATCCTGTCCCTGGCTGGCATAAAGACGCGCCTCACGTCCGTCAAGCGAGATCAGAATATCGTCTCTGTGGCAGCCGTGCAGGGTCGTCTGTGCAGCGAATTCCCTGTGCGCATAGGACATGCACTTTTCGTAGAACGCACGCGAGATCTCCGCGCCCGCCTCGCCGTACAGCTCCGGCTGTGCGTCACTCTGGTAGGCAAGCGACGCGCGTTCTCTGCCGCCGGTCATATCCTCCAGAAAGCCGCTGACCGAGGTGTCGAGCAGTCTGATATATTTCATACGTGTCAGCACAATGCGCGTATTCAGCTCCGCCATCTGGGATGTCAGCACTTCATACAGCGGCATCCGGACCCGCTCGTCCTGCTCCTCATTTTTGAGCAGGGCATTTCTTTGTTTTAACACCGCCGCATAATCGGTCAGCGCCGCCAGATACGCCGGACGCAGCTGACTGATTGCCGCATCGAGAAACGCCCGCCGCAGCTGCGGTGCACCCTTGATCATCGACAGATGCTCCGGGCAGAACAGCACGCCGTGAAACGTCCCGACAAAGTCGGAGGACTTGCGCACAGGAACGCCGTTTTTCTTCATCTGCCGGCTTTTGGACTGAAAGAGCTGCAAGCTCAGATGCTGCTCGCGCCGCGCATCGGTAAAGGACAGCTCCAGCCCGCCGCTCTCCGCACCGAAGCGCAGAAGCTCACGGTCACGGACGCCGCGGAAGGATTTCCCGCAGGCAAAGCAGTAGATGCCCTCCAGCGCATTGGTCTTTCCCTGGGCGTTGTTGCCCCAGAGAATGTTGACGCCGGGCGTGAAGGTCAGGCGCGCTTCCTCAATGTTGCGGAAATTGCGGTAGATTACGGTATTGACATTCATTGTATCCGCCCGGTATCACTCTCTGAGGTGACACGGCACAGCGAGGTGCGTATAGTGCTCGGAGAGAATGCCGGTGTTTTCTTTCTTTTTCTCAAATGCGGCAATTTCTTCCTCCGTCATCTTGCTCTCATCCGCCGTGATGACCATGGAAACCAGCGGGCTGACGAGCGCCAGACGGATATATTCGGAATCGCAGGCACGCAGGGCATCGAGCAGATAACGGCAGTTGAAGCCGATTTTCAGGTCGGGACCGGTCTTTTCTATCGGGAGTTCCTCATTGACCGTACCGTTGACGGAAACGGCGGAAACCTTCAGAATCTGATCCTCGAAGGTGAACTTGACGGAGCTTCTGGACTGACCGGCGCTCTTTTCCTCGGTGACAAGCGATGCTCTTTCCAGCGATTCGCGCAGGGCGTCGCAGGACAGCGTTGCATACGTTGCCGGGGTCTTGGGAATGAACTTTTCGTAGTTGACGTATTCCGCGTCGATCAGACGGGAGAAGAAGCAGATGTTGTCCATGGAGAACATGATATGCTTGCCGGTTGCGCGGATGGAGACGGGAGAAGTATCGTCGTGGAGCATTTTCAGAAGCTCAGCCACGGTCTTGCCGGGAACGATGATAGCGATATCCAGCTCGTCCTCGCCGATGTTGTTTTCAAACTTCATTTCCTTTTCGCAGATGGCGAGGCGGAAAGAGTCGGAGGAAACAAGCGTCAGGCGGTTGTCGTGAATCTTGAAGAAGATGCCGTTGAGCGCAGGTCTGGGTTCATTGACAGCAACGGCATACAGCGTCTTTGTCATCGCATCACGCAGCTCACACTGCGGCATTGTGAAGCCCCAGTCGCCTTCCAGAGACGGCATGTTCGGGAATTCGTCGCCGGGCATGGCGTTGATCGTGAATTCACTCTTGCCGCTTGTGATTCTCGCGCGCATGGTTTCACCGACCTCAATGCGGATGTCTTCCGGCATGGCGCGGATGATCTGATTCAGCTTCTGACCGTTGATGATATAGGAGCCGGGTTCCTCCACACGGCCCGTCAGGGTACAGCGGATCCCCTTTTCCAGGTCAAAGGAATTGAGAATGCAGGTACCGTCTGCCTCAGCGGTGATGCAGATCCCTTCGATGGAGGTAATGGTGTTCTTGCCGGAAACGGCAGACATCGCAGGTGCAACAGCGGCACTCAGGATTTCTTTATCAAATGTGACGATCATGGGGTTTCTCCTTTTATAACGATGAAATGAATGAGATGCTTGGATTCAGAATGAACAAACGCAGCGCTGTGTGTATACTTATCCGATCTTAATCGGAATCCCAGGTGTTTCAGATCGGACAATCCGGTTTTCAACACCGCCGCCCGTCTGTCCGGGTTTTGTTCGCGCAAGCGAACAGGAGAGAGTAAGATAAGAATAAGGGAATATCGTAGTAGCAGCCGCAGTAGGGTCCTGTGGATTTGTGGAAAGTCGATTTTTGACCGGAATTGCGGGATTTTTTGCCCTCACTGCCGCCGGAAAGCTGTGTTTTTGCGGCATGGTAACCTGTTGACAGCCGCAATCTTGTCCACATACCGGAAATGCGGGAAAATTTTTTCTGATCCGGTGTGGAAAAGCTTTGAAAAAATCGGAACAACTTCCTGTTAGGATGCGGATAATTTGTGGAAAAGAAATTTGCGGTTGTGGAGTGTGTGAAAAATACTTTTCCACAGGATGTGTATAAATTTGTGGAAAAACACAGCCGGTATTGTATGAAAATCCGGATTTTTCCTGGGATGCCGGGATTTTGGGGATGTGGATTTGCTGTGTATAACCCATAGAAAGCGGCGGAAAACGGTGGAAAACATCCCCGAACTTTCCAAAAAGGCTGTGGAAAAAGGTGCGTGTGTTACTGATTGGTGATTTCCTTGATCAAATCGTCGATGTCGTTTTCCAGAGAGGCATCCTCACGGATCTTTGCCTGAATGGTGTCAACCGAGGAAAGGATTGTGGTATGGTCGCGGTTGAAGACACGGCCGATGGAGGGAAGCGAAAGATCGGTGACAGTGCGCATGATGTAAATACAGACGTGACGCGCCTGTGCGATTTCCCGGGTTCTGCGTTTGCCGCGGATGTCCTCTACCGTAACGCCGTACTTGCGTGCGACCGCGTTGAAGATCTTGTCCTGCGTGACCTTGACCGGCTCTGCACCGGAGATGACGTCGGCAATGTTTTCGCGTGCCATATCCGTTGTGATCGGACGCTTGGCGAGGTTGGAGTACGCACCCAGACGACGGATGACACCCTCAATCTGACGGATGTTGCTCTTCAGATTTTCACCGAGGAAGTTCAGAACGTCAATCGGCATTTCCACACCCATGTCGACAGATTTCTTGCGCAGAATCGCAATGCGAAGCTCCAGATCCGGCGGTTGAATGTCGGCGATCAGACCCCATTCAAACCGGCTCTTGAGACGTTCCTCCAGCGTTTTGATTTCTTTCGGAGGACGGTCGGAGGTCAGGATGATCTGCTTCTTTGCTTCGTACAGCTCGTTGAACGTGTTGAAGAATTCCTCCTGCGTGGAAACCTTGCCGGCGATGAACTGTACGTCGTCGATGAGCAGAACGTCTGCCTGACGGTATTTTGCGCGGAACTGTGCCATGTACTGCGGAGAGACAGACAGCGATTCGATCAGCTGATTGGTAAACGTCTCGCCCTTGACGTAAACGATATTCGCGTCCGGACGCTTTTCACGGATGCGGTTGGTAATTGCATACAGCAGGTGCGTCTTGCCCAGTCCCGACTGTCCGTAGATGAACAGCGGGTTGTACGCAATCGCCGGCGAATTGGCAACCGCGATACACGCCGCATGGGCGAACTTGTTGGAGCTGCCGACGATGAAGTTCTCAAACGTGTAGTCGCTGTTCTGAAACGGCTCCATCTGCGTCAGTGACAGCTGTGCGTTCTGCTCCTGTGCCGAAAGCGCTGCGGCGGTGTCTGATGTCGGTGCCGAAGATGCGGGCATTTCCGCCGGGGCGGATGTCGGCACAGCGTGCTGTGCTGCCGCAGGTGTTTGAGCCGGTTCCGATGCCGCGGCGGCAGGCTCTGTGTTCTCTGCCCGGAATGCCTGCTCTTTTCCGTATTTGAGGCTCAGCATATCGGCGGTCATGCCGAGGCCGACATCATTCTGAAGCTGTTCACGGTCGATCTTCTCCGTTTCGTCGGAGAGAATGCAGACGGCGACCGGGAAGCCGAGCGTGCTTTCAAAGCATTGCTCCAGCGTTTCTTTATAGCGGTTGATGATGATTTTCTGCTTGATATTGCTTTCCGTAATGACAACGGCTGTGGTGTCGCTGAACGCCGCGAGTTCCAGCGGATTGAACCACAGATTCATAATTGTGGATGTGAACTGTTCCGAGAGTGCCGCAAGGATCGGCTCCCAGATGTCATGAAACTCCTGCATGTGACATCTCCTTTGCGTTTGCATACCCCGCACATCGGACTGTTTTTTCTGCGTTTGCGTCAGACGGATGCGGACATGCCTTGACTTCTTAATTATATATATACCTATCTTATATTATACCACAAAGTGCATGATTTTTCAAGGAAAATCGCAAAATATTCACAGAAAAAAGGAAACAAAAAATGCCGTACAAATGCTTGATTTGAAGGCATTTTCACGGCATTCTGATATCGTGTCGATATTGACGGTGGGGGAGGGGACTGTTGCATTTAGATCAATGTGTCAAAAACTCCCTCCGGCTCACCGAAGGTGAGCCACCTCCCTCGGCAGAGGGAGGCTTATTTTAGGCTGAGGGAGTTATCATTTGCTCAATGATTTTTCAAATGCAACAACCCAAAACCCCTTAATTGTAATTTCTGTAGCAGGAAATGACCTTTCCGAGCAGGATCACTTCGTTTACGAGAATGGGATCCATGGTGCTGTTGCGCGGCTGGAGGCGGTAGTGACCGTCTTCCTTGTAGAATTCCTTGCAGGTTGCCTCGTCGCCGACCAGTGCAATGACAATGTCGCCGTTGCGTGCGTAGGAGGTGCGCTCGACAATGACGGTGTCGCCGTTCATGATGCCGGCTTCGATCATGCTTTCGCCCTTGATAATCAAGGCGAACAAATTGTCGATGCTGTAGCGTCTCTTGTTGACGTGGTAGTCGACGTAGCCTTCAAAGTTTTCGGTTGCGAGAATGGGCTGACCGGCGGCGACGCGGCCGAGAACAGGGATGCGGTCTGCGTTGTCATGTTCCGCTTTTTCAATGCGGAGCGTTCTGGATTTGCCCGATTCCTTCTGGATATAACCCTTTTCTTCCAGGCGTCTGATGTAATGATGGACGGTGGAGGTGGACTTCATGTCGACGGCGGTGGCAATGTCGCGGACGGACGGAGAATAGCCCTCGCGGCGGATCGTGTCAACAATATAGTCATACACAAGCTGTTCTTTCGCGGTGAGTTTTTCCATAACGGTACTCCTTTTTTTGGTGGATATCATTTCGGATGTTGGGTGGTAAAAGCAAACAAATTTTCTTTCTGTTATTATTATAACATAAGATGCCCGAAAAAGCAAACCTGTGTTCTGATAAATTTGTGAATATTCTGTAAATTTTAGAAACCGTTCCGAAACAAAAAACGAAGTTTTCCATACCCTGTGGAAACTGAGCTGCTGTGACATCTGCGGTGCAGTGCAATATTTCGCTGTCAGCAAAAATTGAAAGTAACGCTCTTGATAAGCCTCAATGTGCATACTGCTGACGTAATCCTCCGCACTTTGCCATGGCAGAGGCACTTTGCCATGGCAGAGGCGCACTCAGCCGCAAAACGAGATTCGCACCGCCGCATCTGCGCGGATAGCATAATAATTCCGCCAGAGAAGGGAAGCGCCTATTGACACCTTGTTAACTGTATCATTTTTAATTTTGTACGGTGTCAATCCAGCGCGACCGCAGCGCGCTTCTTTGGTGACTTTCTTTCGCGCGGGAAATGAAAGTCGGATTACGCTCCGCGTAACTTCGTCACAACCCGTTCCCCTGTGCGTGAGATATCATTCCATTCCGCGCTTTCCTAAAGCGTGAAACACCCCCGGAAAAAACACCGGACTGCACCGGTTCTTCAACCTGCGCAGTCCGAAAAAGAAATCTTTTGTTTTAGCCTTCTGTGTTTTCCCCAGCATCTGTGGATTCTTCGTCTCCGCCGAGATCGCGGACAAGAACGCCGTTCTCAAAGCTGCCCTCAAAGGTGCGTCCGGAGGCAAAGCGATAAGTGCCGGTGCCGTTCATTTCGTTGTCCTCGAAGTTGCCGATGTATTCGTCGCCGTTTGCCCAGGTGTAGGTGCCGTGACCGGTTCTGGCGTCGGCAACAAAGGAACCGGAGTAAACGTCGCCGTTGGCAAAGCGGTAGGTGCCGGTGCCTTCCTTCAGCTCGTTCTTGTACTCACCGGTGTAGGAGGAGCCATCTTTCCACAGATAAACGCCCCAGCCTTCCTTCTTGTCATTGACAAAATCGCCGGTGTAGGAGGAACCGTCAAACCACGTGTAAACGCCGTGACCGTTCTTCATGCCGTTGGAGAACGAACCGACATAGATGTCGTTATTGGCGTAGGTGAATGTTCCCTCGCCGGAAATGACGCCGTCGGCAAATGTACCCTCATATACGTCCCCTGTGTTGTATTCGAGCTTGCCCTGACCGTCCATGCGCAGAGATGCATTGAGCGCACCGGTATAGACATCGCCGTTGGAGAACGTGACCTTGTTGTTGAGCATATCGACGGTTGCGGTCGTGCCGTCGGAGTAATAAAGCTCACCCTTGTACGGGCTGCCTTCGCTGTCGACGGTACCGAAAAACTTGACATAGCCGCCGATTTCCGTCTGCAATTTGATGTAGCGCAGACCGGATGCGTAGATTGCCGCGAAAACCAGTACGACACAGATGAGTGCCGCGATGAAGGTAATCAGCAGAATCTGCGCGGTGCTGAAATGCTTTTTCGGGCGTTTCCGCCGCGGTGTCATCGGTACACCGTCTTCCGGAAGCTCCACTTCATATGATGCGCCCATGAATATTACCGTAACTTTCGCTGCACGAAAGTTTCCTTTCCTTCAGTATGTCCGAGTTATCCGAAACTCGAAAAGAGTCCCTGTGCCATGGAAATCAGATCCGGCACGATGTAGGAGGAGATGTATGCGACGATGGCAAATACCACAATCGACAGCAGTACCATCCACATGTTGGCATCCTCCGAGGTCTTTGCAGAGTACATTTCCTCGGCGCGCAGACGCTCTCTGGGATTGATGTACAGCGGAATGTCAGACAGTTTGGTCTTTTTGCCGTTTTCATCGACCGACGGAACATCGACCATGCAGACAATGCGCTGGAATGCGACGTTGCGTGTGATGTTCATGCGGACGAAGACGTTGAGGTCCTGCTCAGCCTCGCGCAGCGTTTTCGCCGTTTCCGGAGAGAATGCTTCTTCTTCCAGAAGGTACCGTACCAGTGCACCGATGGTGCGGCGGTGGTAGACGGTCGCAAAGCCGGCAAGACATGCGCCGACAAACAGCGCAAAGATGATGAGATTCAGAGAGCCAAGCTGTGTGTCCGTGAAAAGATCGAGGATCAGATCCATAGTCAAAGCTCCTTTCTAATATCAGCCTCCCTCTTCGGGATACGAAGTATCCCGGTGGGAGAGTGTCATCCGCTGAAAGCGGATGACGGAAGGAGTAAAGGGCTGATCTTTTTATAGTGTCGATCTGATTTTACTCCCTCAGTCACCTTCGGTGACACGGGCTGTTGCACTTACGTGCCTCAGCCCCTTGGAATTTTCCCTTGCCCCTCATCCGAGGGGCATTTTCATGCGATTTTCGCATGAAAACCGGGAAATTCGGGTCACTTCGTGACCCCGGGTTGCCGCAAGTTTTCAACTTGCAACAACCCCCTGTTTGTGATTTCTTACTTCAGCAATTCCTTGCCGCCCATGTACGGACGGAGCGCTGCGGGAATCTTAACGGTGCCGTCTGCCTGGAGATTGTTTTCAAGGAACGCAATCAGCATACGGGGCGGTGCGACAACGGTGTTGTTGAGCGTGTGCGGCAGATACATCTTGCCGTCGGCGCCTTTGATGCGCATCTTCAGTCTGCGTGCCTGTGCGTCGCCCATGTTGGTGCAGGAGCAAACCTCAAAGTACTTCTGCTGTCTGGGGCTCCATGCCTCAATGTCGCAGGACTTGACCTTCAGGTCGGCGAGGTCACCGGAGCAGCATTCCAGCTGTCTGACCGGAATGTCGAGCGAGCGGAACAGCTCAACGGAATATCTCCACATCTTTTCATACCAGTCCATCGAATCCTCGGGTTTGCAGATGACGATCATTTCCTGTTTTTCAAACTGGTGGATACGGTAAACGCCGCGTTCTTCGATGCCGTGTGCGCCCTTTTCCTTGCGGAAGCAGGGAGAATAGGAGGTCAGCGTGTGGGGCAGGGAATCCTCGGGAATGATCTGGTCGATGTATTTGCCGATCATGGAATGCTCGGAGGTGCCGATCAGATAGAGGTCCTCGCCCTCGATTTTGTACATCATCGCGTCCATGTCGGTCTGGCTCATAACGCCCTCAACGACATTGCCGTGAATCATGAACGGCGGGATGCAGAACGTAAAGCCCTTGTCAATCATGAAGTCGCGCGCATAGGCAAGGACTGCTTCATGCAGACGTGCGATGTCGCCCATCAGATAGTAGAAGCCGTTGCCGGAAACACGTCCTGCGGCATCCATGTCAATGCCGTTGAACTTTTCCATGATTTCGGTGTGGTAGGGAATTTCAAAATCAGGAGTTACAGGTTCGCCGAAGCGTTCCAGCTCCACGTTTGCAGAGTCGTCCGGACCGATCGGAACGCTGGGGTCGATGATGTTCGGGATGACCATCATAATGGAGCGGATCTTCTCGGACAGCTCTTCTTCTTTGACTTCCAGTTCAGCCAGACGGTCGGCGTTTGCCTTGACCTGTGCCTTGACGGCTTCCGCTTCTTCCAGCTTCGACGGGTCCTTCTTTGCCTGACCCATCAGCATACCGATCTGCTTGGACAGTGCATTGCGGGATGCGCGGAGGTCGTTTGCTTCCTTGATGGCAGCACGGAGCGCCTCGTCCAGCTCGATGACTTCATCGACCAGCGGCAGCTTGTGGTCCTGGAACTTATTGCGGATGTTCTGCTTGACAATTTCGGGGTTTTCTCTTAAAAAGCGAATATCAATCATGATGTATGATCCCTTTCTGTGTTTCCTTTATTTGGTTTCTGAAAAATCAGATGTTGTTTTCAAAAAATGTATCGCCGCAAAGCAGCTTCAGCAGCGCTTCGAGATCGTCGCTGTTCTCATAGGTGATCTCGATTTTCTTCTGCTTTCCGTCCTGCGCGTCGAGAATGCGGAACTTGCGGCCGAGGTTTTCGGTCACACGCTGTTCCAGGGCACGCAGATAGCTCTGTGCCATCCGTGCGGCATGATCGTCGGGTGCGGGGGCGGCGGACTGTGCTTCTGCCTCTGCCTTTGCTGCGGCATTGAGTGCCTTTGCCGCGGCTTCCGTATCGCGCACGGACAGGGATTTTTCGACGACACGCTGTGCCAGCGCGAGCTTGTCCTCCTCTTTGATGAGGGAAAGAATCGCACGCGCGTGTCCGGCGGACAGATCTCCGTCGGCAACCATCGTCACAACGGCATCGGGAAGATCGAGCAGACGCAGGGAATTGGCGACGGCGGAACGGCTCTTGCCGATCTGACCGGCACATTCCTCCTGGGTCATGTCATAGTCGTCGATGAGCGCGCGGAAGGCGAGCGCTTCTTCGATGGGGTTTAAGTCCTCACGCTGTAAATTTTCGATCAGCGCAAGCTCTGCCGCCTTCTTGTCATCCATGTCGTAGATGATGGCGGGAATTTCGATCAGCCCGGCCATTTTCGCGGCACGCCAGCGGCGTTCACCGGCGATGATGCGGTAGAAGCCGCATTCGTTTGTGCGCACGGCGATGGGCTGGAGCAGGCCGTGCCGGGAGATGGAATCTGCCAGCTGACCAAGGGCTTCGTTGTCAAAGGTTTTTCTCGGTTGGAGGGGGTTGGGTTCGATGTCGGATACCCGGAGCATGGATACCGACCCGGTATCCGGCTCGTCGTTTTCCAGAAACAGCGAGTCAAGCCCACGCCCCAGAGAATTCTTTTTTGCCATTTGGGATTGTGATCCTTTCTGCGTATTCGGGGTCAGATCTTCTGCATCAGTTCCTTTGCGACCTCATGGTAGAGCGCGGCACCCTTGGAGAACCTGTCGTAATACCAGACCGGCTGACCGAAGCTCGGCGCTTCCGACAGCTTGACGTTGCGGGAAATGGCGGTATTGAAGATTTTTCCGGCGTAATATTTCTTCAGCTCGTCCATGACCTGCGTTGATAGGTTCAGACGACCGTTATACATGGTTATGAGAATGCCTGCAAGCTGAAGTTTGGGATTGTAGCGTTTTTTGATTTGTTTCACGCTCAGCATCAGCTGAGACAGACCCTCCAGCGAATAGTATTCGCACTGCATCGGCACAACCAGACCGTCCGCCGCGACGAGCGCGTTGATGGTCAGAATGCCGAGGGAAGGCGGGCAGTCGATCAGGATGTAGTCGTAGTCGGGCATGACCGGTTCCAGCGCATTTTTCAGCCGGGACTCGCGGTTGTCCGCCATGACCAGCTCAAATTCCGCACCGGCGAGGGAAATGTTTGCCGGCAGAACGGAGATGTTCTCGAATTCCGTTGTCTGGATGGCGTCTGCGGCATCGGTTCTGCCGATCAGCACATCGTAGATGGTACCGGCGGAGGTTTTCTTGCTGATGCCGAAGCCCGAGGTCGTATTGCCCTGCGGATCCACATCGACGACCAGGACACGTCGGCCGAGAACACCGAGAGACGCGGCGATATTGACCACGGAGGTGGACTTGCCGACGCCGCCCTTCTGGTTTGCGAAGGTGACGATTTTTGCGTTAGCCATGGGGGTGATACCTTCCCGGAAGAAAACGGTGATAAGCGTTCCGCCATCGGCGAACAGCTTCACTGCAAGGCTGTCGTCTTGCTCCGGGCGACTCCTTTCTGTCGATTTCCGAAACCGATCTGAGATAAAAAATCATATATATAATATTGTAACACGTTCGCGGGTCTGTGTCAAGAAGTGCGGCTAAATTATTCCGCAGAACCGCAAAAATTTACCGAATATTCGTAATTTCCGGACGGTTTTTGTTTCACGTGAAACTTTTTTTGTCGGAGACGGACGACGCGGCAGTACCCTCCGATGTGTGACCTCCGCGGATGGATACGGTCAGGGTAACGGTTCCGGCGGATTCCGTCTTTGTGTATTCCGCGTCATAACCGGCTTCTCTGGCAGCACTCACGGCACGCTCAAAGGTGTTGAAGAACAGCCGCAGGTCGCGCAGAATGCCCTTGCGGCGCGGTTGTGCGGCGGAGGACGCCTCATTTTCCCGACACGCCGCGCCGTCGGCTTGTGTCACAGGTTCTCTGTCCGACACAGATGCGGATGCGGACCCCGGCACCGGCTGCGTGAGCAGGGTATCGATGTATTGCTCGGTCTGCGCGACATTCAGTCCGCTGCGTGCAACGGCGCGGACCGTGCTTCTGCGCTGTTCGAGATCGCGGATGCGCAGAAACGCCCGTGCATGACGCTCTGAGAGATGAGAGGACAGAATGATCTCACGCTCGTCCGCGGTCAGCCGCAGAATGCGGAGCTTGTTTGCGATGCAGGACTGGGAGACGGACAGCGCACGGGCAATTTCCTCCTGTGTCATTGCGTGCATGTCAATCAGCGCGGCAATGGCGCCGGCCTGCTCAAACGGATTCAGGTTTTCGCGCTGTAAATTCTCAATCAGCGCAAGCTCCGCCGCGCGTCGGTTATCCGCCTCAAGAATGATGCAGGGAACGGTCGTCAGTCCCGCCGTGACCGCCGCACGCAGACGCCGCTCACCGGCAATCAGCTGATACGGCAAGGTGTCATTTCCCGCCGTTGTCTCATCGGTCGGACAGCGTCTGACCGTCAGCGGCTGAAGAATGCCATGCTCGCGGATGCTGTTGGCAAGCGAGAACAGCGACAGATCTTCAAATTCTCTGCGCGGCTGATGCGGATTTGCGGCGATGGCGTCAACGGGAAGCTGATAGATGCGCCCGGCATCCCACCGCTCCGATAAATCCAGCTCCTTTTTCTGCAATTCCGCCGACCGTGCGGTCAGCGCCGATTCCAGCTTTTGCAGCTGTTCCTCCTTCTCCTGCAAATCAAGCCGTGCGTGGAGCCGCTGCCGCCGCGCAAACTTCTTTTCCTGTGCCTCCGTAAATACCGTCTGCGGAAATGCGATGAGGTTTCCGAGGACCCCTGCAACGGTCTCCGGGACCCCGGTGCCATGATGTTCCATACCGATTGGTTCTCCGATCTTTTGTGTGATTTTGTGCAACGTGAAACCGCGGAAATGGCGGGAAACGTCGCGTCACTGATAGGATACCACAGAACGGAGAAAAAGATGGGCGGATTTGGGGGGCGAAAAATGATAGGAGAAACGGATAATCCGCGCTGTTTTGCCTGCACGATCCGCCAAAAAACAAAATTCCCGTCCGCGTGCCGGATGGCTTTTGGACGGGAAATCGTACTTTATAACGGTTTCTTTGCGATTTGCGCATTTGCGCGCGGATACTGCTTTGGCGTAAACTGCCGTTTTTTCACGCAGAGAAGGACACGGGACATGGCGTCACCCGTCTCCTCCGCGGCAAACGGATCGCGGAGAACGTAGGGGGTTGTCATCTGTGCGCATCCGCCGAGGACATCGATGGCATGTTTTGCTTCCTCGTATTCAATCATGCCGTCTCTGCCCTTCATGGCGAGGAACAGGCCCTCTTTTTTGACGAGCGGCAGGCACCATTCGCACAGGACATTCATCCGTGCAACGGCACGTGCCGTCACGACGTCAAACGCTTTGCGGAAGTCGGGTGTCTGACCGAGCGCCTCTGCACGTGCGGCCTTGATGCGCAGATTGGACAGTCCCAGCAGAGCCGCTGTGCCGGCGACATAATCGAGCTTTTTCTGTGTGGAATCGACGGCAAGCACGGAAATATCCGGGCGCAGAATGGCAATCGGCAGGGCAGGGAAGCCGCCGCCGGTGCCGACGTCGCACAGGGATGCATTGGCAGGCAGGTACGGCGCAATCAGCGCGCAGTCGGCGTAGTGCTTGACGATGATTTCATCCGGGGCGGTGATCGCGGTCAGATTCATGTGTTCGTTGACGCGCAGCATCTCCTCGGTCAGCGCATAAAACCGATCGGCAATCGGCTCTTTGCAGTATGCATCCAGCGCACCCGGCGTGCCGAGCGTCGCGCTGTTTGCATCAAATGCGCGGAATAAGCGGTCTTTGAATTGTTCTTTGGTTACAGTCATCATGGAAAAATCGCTTTCTTTGGATGGTCTTTGAGCGTGAGATGCGGTTATCCCTTCAGCACAGGCAGGAAAAACAGGATGACCATATCGACGAGTACCAGCAGCAGTACCGGCGTCATGACGATCATGATCTTTCTTGCAATCGCTTTGCGGTGAATGTCATCGGCGATGAATGCGTCCTTCTGTGCCTCCGTCATTGTGTCGGCGAGCATTTCACGTGAAACAGGCGCACGGGAAAAGCCGCGGTTGACGAAGAAAAACACGACGAACAGCGTTGCCGCCGCGGTGTAAAGCACCGGCGTGACCCAGAAAACATGCATGGCAAGCAGAATGTAGTAAAGCAGCGCCAGCACGGCAAAGATACCGAGCATCAGACAAGCAAGACGACCGTTGAACTGCCCGGCGCGGTCACGCAGTGCCTGCTTTGCGTCTGCGTATTCCTCGGGGGAGGCGATGTATCGTTTCTTCTTTTTCTTTTTTGTTTTTGACATGGGTGTGTAAGTACAGGATGCGGGTCAGCTGTTTTTGCCGCCCTTTTCGTATTTGGTTTCAAACGGAATGATGCGCGAGAGAATCTCATTGGAGACGAACATGCCCTGCGGCGTGAATGCGTAATGACCATTCTCATGCGTCATGAAGCCGTTTTCGATGTAAATTCTGAGCTTGCGGCCGAAGATTTCGTCGAAATCGGCACCGAAGTGTGCACGGAAATCGTCGGTGCTGATGCCTTCCTTCAGGCGGAGACGGAGCATCAGGTATTCCGCGACCTCTTCTTTGCGGTCAACGACATACGATTCGTCGAGCAGGGAGGAGGGAATGGTGGTACCCTTGGTTTCGAGCAGCTTGCAGTACTGCGCCAGGGACCGCCGCAGGGAGAAGCGTCTGCCGCCGAAATAGCTGTGGGCAGCAGGTCCGCAGCCGATGTATTCCTCGCCGCGCCAGTAGCGCAGGTTATGGCGGCATTCGTATCCGTCACGCGCAAAATTGGAGATTTCGTACTGGTGATAGCCCTGCGACGCAAGGTAGTCGATGCCATCGAAATACATGTCGCATTCGGTGTCCTCATCGGGCAGGGGAAGCATGTGCTTTTTCTCGCCGAACGGTGTGCCGTCCTCAATGCGGAGATTGTACATCGAAATATGTTCCGGCTTCATCGAGGCAACAAACGCCAGTGTTTCCATGAACGAGCCCTTTGTCTGTTCCGGAATGCCGTACATGACGTCGATGTTGATGTTGTCAAAGCCTGCTTCTCTTGCCATCTGGAAGCATTCGGTAAAGTCACCTGCGGTGTGAATGCGGGACAGCGCCGCAAGCTCGTGGTTGTGCGCCGACTGCAGTCCGATGGAGAGGCGGTTGACCCCTGCACGGCGCAGCTTTTTGAGCAGACGCGCATCCGCTGTTGCCGGGTTCATTTCCACGGTGAACTCGCAGTTTTCGTCAAGATAGAAGTCGTTTTCCACTTCTTTTACAATGTTCAGAAGCAGCTTTGCCGGAAGGGCAGTCGGTGTGCCGCCGCCGATGAAGACTGTGTCGACGTTGTACTGCGTCGTGCGCTCGGAGATGATGCGCATGTTGTTCTTCAGCGCGGTGCAGTAGAGCTTCATTTCCTCCGGCGTTTTGCGTCCTTCGCAGACAATCTTGTCCGAGGAGTAGAAGTCGCAGTAGGCGCACTTGCTCTTGCAGAACGGAATGTGCAGATACAGACCGAGCTTTTTGTATTCCGCCGATTCCTCTGCCTTGTCATCTGCCGCAGGCTGCGCTTCCTCATCCGGTGCCGGTTCTGTCGCCGCCAGTTCGTCCTCATCCTCATCCTCGCCGTCCGTACTGTCCGCACTGTCCTCCTCCGGGACAGCGGTGTCAGATTCGTCAACCACAGCTTCTGCCGGCGCAGGTTCGTCTGCTGCGGGGGTGGTTCGTTCTTCGGGGACTGCTTCGGGGACAGGTGTTTCTTCGAGGACATCGGGAATATCGTCAATGCCGTCGGTGTCGGGTTCTTTGGGCAAAGCCTCTTCTTTGGGCGCGTTTTCGTCAAGCAGCAGATCAATCTCTGCTGTGTCTGACGACGCCGCATCCATAATGGCTTCCATTTCCTGTGTCGCCTGTCCTTTTTCTTCAGCGGCAATCGGGGAAGTATCTTTTTTCTTGTTCTTTTTCATCTGGAAATGCCTCCTTTGGGGTGGAGTGTTTCACGTGAGACAATTTTGGGATTGGAAGAAAGTCATCAGTCTTCGTCGTCGAGCTTGAGGACTGCCATGAAGGCTTCCGGCGGAACCTCGACGGAACCGAACTGGCGCATACGCTTTTTGCCTTCCTTCTGCTTTTCGAGCAGCTTCTTCTTTCTGGTGATGTCACCGCCATAACACTTGGCAAGGACGTCCTTGCGCATGGCACGGACCGTTTCACGTGCAATGACCTTGCCGCCGATGGCAGCCTGAACCGGAATTTCAAACAGCTGACGCGGGATGTTGTCGCGGAGCTTTTCGACGATCTTTCTGCCGCGGGAATAGGCGTTGTCCGCAAAGACAATGAACGACAGCGCGTCGACCATATCGCCGTTGAGCAGAATATCGAGCTTGACGAGCTTCGACGGCTCATAACCGAGCAGCTCGTAGTCCAGCGATGCATAGCCCTTGGAGCGGCTCTTCAGCGCATCGAAGAAGTCGTAGATGATTTCCGCGAGCGGCAGGTGATAGTGCAGCTCCACGCGGTCATTGTCCATGTACTTCATGTCGATGAACGTGCCGCGGCGGTCCTGACACAGCTGCATGATCGAGCCGACGTAATCGTTCGGCGTCAGAATGCTTGCCTTGACAATCGGTTCCTCGGAAAGTTCAATTTCTTCGGGAACCGGGAAGTCCAGCGGGTTGTCGATCATCATGACCTCGCCGGTCTTCTTTGTGATCTTGTAGATGACGCTGGGAACCGTTGTGATCAGATCGAGGTTGAATTCGCGCTCCAGACGCTCCTGAATGATTTCCATGTGGAGCAGTCCGAGGAAGCCGCAGCGGAAGCCGAAGCCGAGTGCCGCCGAGGTTTCCGGCTCAAAGGTCAGCGCCGCGTCGTTGAGCTGCAATTTTTCCAGCGCTTCACGCAGTTCGGGATATTTTGCCGAATCTGCGGCGTAAATGCCGGAAAAGACCATCGGCTGCGCCTTTTTGAAGCCGGGAAGCGGCTCGGGCGTGCCGTTTTCAACAGTCGTGACCGTATCGCCGACGCGCGTGTCCGCAACGTTCTTGATCGACGCGGTGATGTATCCGACGTCACCTGCCGACAGCGTACCCTTCTTGGACAGTCCGAAGGCGTCCATCGTACCGATGTCAACGACTTCAAATTCCGCACCGGTGTGCATCATGCGGATGCGCTGACCTGTGGAAAGGGTACCGTCGAAAATACGGATGAGGACAACGACACCGAGGTACGGATCGTAGTACGAGTCGAAGATCAGCGCTTTGAGGGGCGCTGTGGGATCACCGGTCGGCGCGGGAATATCGGTGACAATGCGTTCCAGAACATCGCCGACATTGAGACCCGTTTTTGCGGAAATGGCAGGACAGCCGACGGCCGGAATGCCGATGATGTCCTCAACCTCCGCCTGTACACGTGCAACATCCGCCGAGGGCAGGTCAATCTTGTTGACAACGGGCAGAATTTCGAGGTTGTTGTCGACGGCGAGGAACGCATTTGCAAGCGTCTGTGCCTCAACCCCCTGCGTTGCGTCCACGATCAGAACCGCACCCTCGCAGGCATTGAGGGAACGGGAGACTTCATAGTTGAAGTCGACGTGACCGGGCGTGTCGATTAAGTTGAGCGTGTAGGTTTCACCGTCCTGTGCGGTGTATGTCAGATGCACGGCACGGGCCTTGATCGTAATGCCGCGTTCGCGCTCGATGTCCATGTTGTCCAGAAGCTGTTCTTCCATGTCGCGCTGGGAGACAGTCTCTGTCTTTTCGAGCAGACGGTCGGCAAGCGTGGACTTGCCGTGGTCAATGTGTGCAATGATGCAAAAGTTTCTGATATGCTCCTGATTTGTCATCGTAAAATTTGATTCCTTCTGTTTGATTTGCGCCGATATTCAGTATCTGCATCTGCGGCGCAGACTTTTCCATATACTATTATATAGCAATTCCCGCCGCAATACAAGGTTTGCACGTGAAATTTTACAAAAAAGTTGAATTTGGGAGGGAAGCACGCTTTAAGAAAGCGCGAAATGAAATGATATTCCCCGCACCGGGGCGGATGTGACGAAGTTACGCTCCGCGTAACTTCTGGAGAAAGGCAAAGCCTTTCTCCGACTTTCATCTCCCGTGCGAGAGAAAGGAACAAAAGAGGCGCACTTTCGTTCGTGCAGAATTGACACCGGACAAAAGCAAAATTGATACAGTTTGCAAGGTGTCAATAGGCACTCACTCCTCTGGCGGAATTATCGCGCTATCCGCAAAGATGTGGTGGTGTGAACAGCGGAGGCAGCTGAGTGCGCCTTTGAAAATGGCAAAGTTCTAAAGAGAAGGTTAGCGTCTTCCTATATGGATTATAAAGATTGTGATTCTTCATGGATTCAACATCCTACGGCAGAGCCGTGGATGTGAATCCGATTGAGACAGCATTGCGAACATCGATTGGTTCTTTTTCCTGAAGTGCATATTTTGCCTATGCAGTCGGAATGATGACGGGAATCAGCCCAACGGGCGAGATTCCTCGTCATTCATTCCACGAAGAATATACCACCTGACACTCCATAAAGGAAGACGCCAACCTACCCCCTCCGCCTTTGCCATTTTCAAAGGCGCTGTCAGCCGCAAACCGATATTCGCACCGCTACATCTTTGCGGATAGCATCATAATTCCGCCAGAGAAGTGAGTGCCTATTGACACCTTGCTAACTGTATCAATTTTGCTTTCGTCCGGTGTCAATTCAGCACGAACGAAAGCGCGCTTCTATGAGGATAGGCATAGCCTATCCTCGGGTTACATTTCTTTCGCGCAGGAAAGAAAGTAGCATCCCCCAGTGCGGGGAATATCGTTTCATTTCGCGCTTTCTTAAAGCGTGATTCCTCCCCAAAGCGCGATCCCTCCTGTTTCACGTGAAACAAAAATCTCCCGTGCCGGAGTGACACGGGAGATTGGTGGTGTGCAATTATTCGTTTTCGCCGGCTTCTGCGTTCTTCTTTTCGCCGATGGAGAGAATGGCGTTGGTGACGATACCGATGATCATCGCGGTTGCAACGTTGGTCAGCGTGATCGGACCGAACTTCAGCGTCAGACCGCCGATACCGGGAACGAGGATGGAAGCAACGACGAGCAGATAGCGGTTGTCATTGAGGTCGACCTTCTGGATCATCTTCAGACCGGAAACTGCGATGAAGCCGTACAGCGCGATGCAGATACCGCCGATAACACAGACCGGAATGGTGTTGACAAACTGAACGAAGGGATTGAAGAAGGAGAGGAGAATCGAAAGAATTGCGGTGGTGCAGATTGTGTAGATGGAAGCGTTGCCGGTGATAGCGACACAGCCGACGCATTCGCCGTAGGTTGTGTTCGGGCAGCCGCCGAGTGCTGCGCCGACGATGGTACCGACACCGTCACCCATAACGGTCTTGTCCAGACCCGGATCGGTGATCAGGTCGCGGTCAATGATGGTGGAGAGGTTCTTGTGGTCACCGATGTGTTCAGCAAGAACAACAAAGCCGACCGGCGCGAACAGACCGAACAGGGAAGCAATTGCAGTGCCGTCGATCTTGGCAAAGCCTTCCTTGATCGCTTCGACGATGGTGAACTGCGGTACGTGGATGATGGAATCCATTGTGGTCAGCGCAGAGTAGTTGATGACCTGCATGGAGGGAATGTCGGCAAGCGTGCCGATGAGGGTCAGGATCGAACCGAAGACGTAACCTGCGGCGATACCGACGATGAACGGAATGAGACGGAGCATCTTGGAGCCCTTGACCGATGCAAGAACGGTTGCAAAGAAGGTGACAATTGCAGTCAGAATGAACCACAGATTGTAATTGTCAGGGCTTACGGCAGTGTTCTGAATGTTGTTGACAGCGGAGCCGCAGAGAGAGAAACCGATGAGCGCGACTGTCGGACCGATGATGACGGGCGGAAGGAGCTTGTTGACCCATGCGGTACCGACCAGCATCATGACAACGGAAATAATGACATAAACAAGACCTGCGATCAGAGAACCGATGACAATACCGCCGAAGCCGTATGCACAGGCACCGATCAGCGGGCTGATGAATATAAAAGAGGAGCCGAGGAAGACGGGGGATTTGCGGCGGGTGATGAGAACGTAGCAGATCGTACCGACGCCGGCACCGAACAGTGCTGCGGGCGGGTCCATGGTCAGCGCGCCGCCATTGAGGCCGTTGACCAGCGTGGGAACGAGCAGGGTCGCCGCGATGATCGCCAGCAGCTGCTGGATAGCAAAGACCAGGTTTTTCCCAAATGTCGGTTTTTCGTGGATGTCATACGTCAGTTTCATTAGGTACCTCCAAAGATAAAAATTTTCTATAAAATACATCCGGACACATCGGAACGGATGATATTTTCAGATCAGATATACACCGGTGTCGCCGTCGATTGCCGTCATGTGAACATCGACGATTTCCTCATGCGCGGTCGGCACGTTTTTGCCGACATAGTCGGGACGGATCGGAAGCTCGCGGTGTCCGCGGTCAACCAGGACCGCAAGCTGCACCGAAGCCGGTCTTCCGTGACGGAACAGCGCTTCAATCGCCGCACGGATGGTGCGTCCGGTGTAAATGACGTCGTCGACCAGAATGACAGTCTTGCCCTGAATGTCGATGGAAAGCGGCTTGTCCGTGACCCTCGGCGTGTGCGGGTCCGGAAGATCGGGCCGCTCGGACAGATCGTCGCGGTACATCGTGATGTCAAGCGCGTCGGTCGGAACATCGGTGCCGTCCACGGCAAACAAATTTTCATGCAGGATGCCGGCAATCGGAACACCGCGGCGGTGAATCCCGATCAGACAGAGATCGTCACATCCCTTATTCTTCTCCACAATTTCATGTGTGATGCGGAACAGGGCGCGGTTGACTGCGGTTTCATCCATCAAAACCGCCTTTGCGGGGCGTTCGTTCATGCGGGAATACCTCCTGACTTGAAAATGGACATAAAAAAAGACCCTGTCATGAATCGCACAAAATCAAAGGATTTCGCAGGATACACGGCAAGATCGCTGTACTCTGATTTCCGAGAGCAGAATTTCACAGTTGTTCCGTTATCTATCTGACGTTTCTTTATCAACACAAAACGCAGCCGCGCGTCCGCGGTATCGGATCTGCCGTTACTGTTCAGGCTCGGATGTTTTAT
>SVRM01000163.1 GCA_015064785.1 Oscillospiraceae bacterium | reverse complement strand
CGGGCTGTTGCACTTACGTGCCTCAGCCCCTTGGAAGTTTCCCTTGCCCCTCTTCCGAGGGTCATTTTCATGCGATTTTCGCATGAAAACCGGGAAATTCGGGTCACTTCGTGACCCCGGGTTGCCGCAAGTTTTCAACTTGCAACAACCCCTTTGACACATTGATCTGTATGCAGCAGCCCCGTTCTGCTTGTTCTGCTGACTGGTCCGGCAGAACGGAAGTTTTGATGAAAGGATGGCATGAGGTGCCGCGGTGCCTCAATAGAAAATTTTATGAATGACATCTGCCGCCACACTGCATGCGGCGGCTGTTCCATGACGGGCATTCCGTATGAGGAACAGCTGTCGCGCAAGCATCAACAGCTGATCGACCTGCTTGGCGCGTTCGGTGAGGTTCTGCCGCCCATCGGTATGGAGAATCCCTTCCATTACCGCAATAAAGTAACGCGCACCTTTGCCGCTGTCCGCGATGAAACCAAGCGGATGACAACGGTATCCGGTACGTATGCCGCCGAATCCCGCCGCGTGATTCCGATCGACGCCTGCCAGATTGAGGATCCCGGCGCACAGCGTATCATGCAGACGCTGACCGTTCTGTGCGGCAAAATGAAGATTCCGCCATATGACGCGCGTACGGGAGGCGGCGTTCTGCGTCATGCACAGATCCGTGTCGGCGCCGCGACGGGAGAATATCTTCTGACGCTGGTCACAGCCGTGCCGCAGTTTCCGGGACGCGGCAATCTGGTCACGGCTCTGCGGCGGGAGCATCCGGAGATCACTTCGATTGTCCATAATGTCAACGGCTTTGACACCGGAATGATTCTTGGTGACGAAAAACGCTCCGGACACGAAAACCGCATTCTGTTCGGTCCGGGTTCCATCCGCGACACGCTCTGCGGACTGTCCTTCCGCATTTCGCCGCAGTCGTTTTATCAGGTCAATCCGCGCGGCACGGAGATTCTGTACCGCACTGCCATTGATCTGGCCGCGCCTGCACCGACCGACACACTGCTTGACGCATACTGCGGCATCGGTACGATTGGACTTGCCGCCGCAGCGCGCTGCCGCCGTGTGATCGGCGTCGAGCTGAATCCCGATGCCGTCCGCGATGCCATCGCAAACGCGAAGCACAATCATATCACCAATGCACGCTTTTACCGCGGGGATGCCGGAAAGTTTCTTCTGGACAATCCCGATCTGACGCCCGATGTTCTGATTATGGACCCTCCGCGCGGCGGATCGGATCAGCCTTTTTTGCAGGCGGTCTGCAAGAGAAAGCCGAAGAAGGTGGTGTATATCTCCTGCGGTCCGCAGTCACTGGCACGGGATCTGAAAACGCTGACCCGCGAATACCGCGTGGAAACGATGCAGCCGGTAGATATGTTTCCGATGACGGAGCATTGTGAGTGTGTCGTGCGTTTACATAGGAAATAGATCGGATTTTTGCAGAAAATTGGATTCGCAGGCGGAGCGTTTTTGGAGGAACGAGGAAATGGATATTTCATTCAGATCAGATCACGGGAAATTCAATTACAGAGTCTGTGCGATGATGATTTCCGGCGGAAAGATATTGGCAATGCATGACGAACGGTCGCCGTATTACTATTTGCCCGGCGGGCGGGTTGTGATGGGAGAAACGGCGGAAGCGGCTGTGATCCGGGAGGTTCGGGAAGAATTGGGTGTTACGCCCCGCATTGTCAGACCGCTTTGGCTCAATCAAGCCTTTTTTCAGGAAGATGTCGATCATATGCAGTACCATGAATTGTGCGTTTATTTTCTGATGGATATATCGGATACGGATTTGTTATCAAGAGGAGAAACGTTCACTGCGCGGGAAGGGCAGCGGACACACACCTTTGAATGGCTGTCGTTTGACCGATTGCAGGATGCATATTTTTATCCGCTGTTTTTGAAGAAGGAAATTTACAATCTTCCGGATGCATTTACCCTCCGTACGGAAATCGAATAATTACATACCGAATGCAAGGAATGTACAAAAATACATACATAAAGGAGTTCATACCATGAAAGGCATGACAAGACGTGAACTTGAAATCACAGACAGAAACGAAATCATCGAAATCCTCGACAAATGCAGCTATCTGCACCTCGGACTTTGTGACGGGGATGAGCCGTATGTTGTTCCGATGAACTACGGTTATACGATGGATGAAAACGGAACGCTGGTATTTTACCTGCACGGCGCGACACAGGGCAGAAAGCTCGATGTGATGCGCCGCAATCCGAAGGTGTTTGTGGAAATGGAATGCGATACACAGCCGTTTGCGGGTGACGTTGCCTGCCGGTACGGACTGGCATACCGTTCGCTGATGGGACGCGGTACGGCGGTGCTGGTGGACGACCCGGAGGAAAAGATGCGCGCGCTGTCGATTCTGATGAAGACGCAGACCGGCGGTGATTTTACCTTTACGGAAAAGCTGGTGAAGGTTGTCAGCATCATCCGCATCGAAATCTCCGAATATACCGCAAAGCGCCGTCCGATGCCCAAGCCTCGTCCTGCGGCGGAGAATGCCGAATGATTACCGGGGTCAGCGGAACAGCAGCGGTCTGCGCACTGTTTGAGGGCTGGCAGGATACGATGGTGTGGTCGTGTCTGGACGGCACAATGGGGCATCTGTATGTCTCCCCGGACAGCGAACACCCGGAGAGTGCGATGGCGATTCTCGGCAGCTTCTGCTTTTTTGCGGGAAAGCCGGATGCGGCGCTGGCGGCATATAAGCCCGACTGGTGTACGCAGGACTTTATTATGATGATTGCCGAGGATCGTGCGTGGCATCCCGTCATCGAAGCGGTATATGGTGACCGCGCACAGCGCATTACGCGGTATGCAATCAAAAAAGAGCCGGATGTGTTCGACAAAGAATATCTGCAGAGCCTCGTGGACGGGCTGGATGCGCAGTACCGCCTCTGCATGATTGATGAGCCGCTTTACCACCGCTGTCTTGCCGAGGGGTGGAGCCGTGACTTTGTCGTGCAGTACGACAGCTGGGCGCGGTTTTGTGAACTGGGACTCGGTGTTGTCGCCATGCACGGCGATGAGATTGTCGCAGGCGCGTCCTCCTATACCAG
This sequence comes from Oscillospiraceae bacterium, assembly GCA_015064785.1. Lineage (GTDB taxonomy): Bacteria > Bacillota > Clostridia > Oscillospirales > CAG-272 > RGIG3925. The sequence continues at coordinate 1,139 of SVRM01000163.1, read as the reverse complement.
TTATCGCGGCGGCATTGAAATTGAGATTGACACAAGGGAAGCGTACCGCCGTCGTGGTCTGGCATCCGCATGTGCCGCCAGGCTGATTCTTGCGTGTCTGGAACGCGGACTGTATCCGAGCTGGGATGCGCACACGGAAATTTCCGTGGCACTCGCGGAAAAACTCGGGTATCACATGGATCATCCGTATGTGACCTATGCGATCTGCGGTTACTGATCGCCCAAAACAGAATACCGTTGCCCGGACAGTCATCGATCGGGCAAAAAAAAAGACTGCTGCAAGTGCCACTCGGACACTTGCAGCAGTTCCATTTCGTATGAATCTGCTAATTTCAGAATTAGAGTTCTGCGAAGTACTTGATGGTGCGGACCATCTGGGAGGTGTAGGAGTTTTCGTTGTCGTACCAGGAAACGACCTGAACCTGATAGGTATCGTCGTCGATCTTAGCAACCATGGTCTGGGTAGCATCGAACAGAGAACCGAAACGCATACCGATAACGTCGGAGGAAACGATTTCGTCGGTGTTGTAACCGAAGGATTCAGATGCAGCAGCCTTCATTGCAGCGTTGATTGCGTCCTTGGTAACGTCCTTACCCTTGACAACAGCAACGAGAATGGTGGTGGAACCGGTGCAGGTGGGAACACGCTGAGCGGAGCCGATGAGCTTGCCGTTCAGTTCCGGAATAACCAGACCGATTGCCTTTGCAGCGCCGGTGGAGTTCGGAACGATGTTCTGTGCGCCTGCGCGTGCACGGCGGAGGTCACCCTTTCTGTGCGGGCCGTCGAGGATCATCTGGTCACCGGTGTATGCATGAACGGTGGTCATGATACCGGACTGGATTTCAAATGCATCGTTGAGAGCCTTAGCCATGGGAGCGAGGCAGTTGGTGGTGCAGGAAGCAGCGGAGATGATGGTGTCTTCCTTGGTGAGGGTGTTTTCGTTAACGGAGAAAACGATGGTCTTCAGATCGTTGCCTGCGGGAGCGGAGATAACAACCTTCTTTGCGCCTGCATCGATGTGAGCCTGAGACTTTTCCTTGGAGCAGTAGAAGCCGGTGCATTCGAGAACGACATCAACGTCGAGAGCAGCCCAGGGGCAGTCAGCAGCGTTCTTTTCAGCGTAGATCTTGATTTCCTT